>CAZONP010000223.1:0-4490 GCA_964581155.1 uncultured Candidimonas sp.
GACAGGGAAATGGCGGTGTTGCGGCGAATATGCGCGATTTGGAGCTCGTCAATAAGCATTTCCAGGTTCTCGCCGATCCGCGCCGAGCTTAGCGGTTTGCCTGCTTCGTCCACTTGCAGCTCGAGCACGGCGCGTATGTTCTCTTCCACGGTGAGCCGGCGGAATACCGAGGCGTCCTGCGGCAGGTACGACAAGCCAAGACGCGCCCGCTTGTGCATCGGCATGCTGGTAATGGGGTTGCCGTCGATTTCGATACGCCCGGCGTCGGTGGGGATGATGCCGACGATCATGTAGAAGCTGGTGGTTTTGCCTGCGCCGTTGGGTCCCAGCAACCCGACGACCTCGCCGCTTTCGACCGATAACGAGACATCGTGTACGACGGTGCGCTTACCGTAGGTCTTGCGCAAGCCGGTGGCACGCAAACTGCCATGAGCTGCATTGGCGGCGCGCGTGCCGGGTGGTTTCGGCTTATCGGAAGAATGCATAGAGGGGTGCTTTAGAAAAACAGGGGGCGCCGCGCTTACTGTTTGGATTGGGATTTTTTGCGGCATTCGGCCACGGCGGCATCGGCTTTGGCGCGCGGCTGCGCAAGCGAGCGCACGCGCCCGCCTGGAGCGGCCGAATCGGGACCGCCGAACGCCTGATACGTGCCATTCTTTTGATGGTAGATGACGCGTTCGCCCTTGACGTTGTCGAAAGGCTTGCCGCAGATGAAACGCGTGACGATGGCCTGGCCGATGACTTCGACTTGTTCGGTCTTGCCGTTGTATTCGGCGCGCAGGCCGCGCGCTTCCAGGACCTCGAATTTTTCAGGTTCTTCCTGGCGGATGAAGACCAGGTTGCCGGGCTTGACGGTGGCCGTGCCGTGCTGGAAGCCTTCAGCGTCCTCGCGCATGGTGAGGCGGTCGGACGTTAGAGTCATGAGGCCGCGCGTCATGATGACATTGCCGGTAAATATGCTTTCTTTCTTGATGTCGTCGTAGTCAAGGGTGTCGGACAGGATGAGCGTGTCGGGTTCCGGCGGGGGCGGGGTGTCTTGCGCGTGCGCGACAGTGCCTGCGCAAGCCAGCACCACGGCCGCCAGCCAGGAAGCGAAAAGAGAAGGTCGTGTTGGTTTCATGGTTTTTTTTCTGTGGTCGCAGGATTGACAGGGTTGGTTTTCCGGCTGTCTTGACCGGAAATCTTGACATCGGTCGCGGAGAAGACCTGCAGCTGCCGTGTGTTGTTATCGTAACGCATGCCCTTGCCGTTCATGGTGGAATTGCCGTTGACCACCAGTGCGGGCAAATCGGTGAAGACCAGGTTCTCGTCGGGCAAGAGGGTAAGCTGTTCGCTTTTGACATCCAGGGCGTCACGCTCTTCGTCGGCCATGCGATGTATGTGGGCATTGCCGTTCATGATGACGCGTGCGCCGTCCTGGTCCATTACCGCCGTGTCCGACGTGCCTATGGTGATCGGGGAGTTTGGCTGCTGGCCTATGGCTTTCGCCTCGGTGATGTCGTAGGAATCGGTATCGGGGAAGTGCTTCATGTGCAAGCCTTCCATGCGGTTGATCGCGACACCGGCCGCATCGGTGCGGACCATGACGAAGTTCGAAGCCCAGGAGTCCGGCTCGTGGGTGATACGGCGCGGCGGGTCGATGGCCACGGCGCGCTGCGCGTAGTCGGCCGCCCACCACGTGCCGATCACCAGCGAGACCAGCAGAATGACGGCAATAAGCGACGGTGCGCGGTCTTTCATGGCTTACTGTATGGCGCCGGTCAGCATGGTGGCCGCCGGGTTGAAAAAAGCGCTTAGGCGGCCTTGGGCGGCCAGCAACAAGTCGCAGCATTCGCGCACGGCACCGGAGCCGCCGGGCTGGTTCGACACCCAGTGCGCCACTTGCGAGACGTAGGCGGGCGCGTTGGGCACGCTGGCGGCGAAGCCGACACGCTGCAGCGCCTGCATGTCGATGATGTCGTCGCCCATGTAGCCCACTTCATTCAGTGTGCAGCCGTGGTCCTGCGCCATGAGCGTGATGGCCGACGCCTTGTCGCGCACCCCTTGCTGCACGACGTCTATGCCAAGCTCGGCCGCGCGGCGCGCCAGAATGGGACCTTCGCGTCCGGTAATGAGCGATACTGAAATGCCGCTTTCACGCAATAGGCGCAGCCCGTGGCCGTCCAGCGCGTGGAAGCACTTGAGCAATTCCCCCTGTTCACCGTACCAGAGGCGCCCGTCGGTGAGGATGCCGTCGACATCGAACGCCATGAGACGCACCTGACGCGCGCGCTCGATGACTGCGGGCGTGTGTCTGGCCAGGATGAGTGCTTCGGCGGGGTGGGGACGGCTGGACGGTAGCATTGTTAAATAACCTTCGCGGCAAGCAAATCGTGCATGTGTAGAGCCCCTAATAGTAGCCCGGTATCGTCGACGACGAGCATCTGGTTCAGGCGGTTCGCATCCATTATGGTGGCCACTTCGATAGCCAGCGCGCCCGGGCTGACCGTCTTGGGTCGTGGCGTCATCCCGTCGGCGACCGTCAGGCTTCGGGTGTCGCCTCGCCGCACGATAAGGCGGCGCAGGTCGCCATCGGTGAATATGCCGACGGGTGCGTGCTTGTCGTCCACGACGATGGTCATGCCCATGCCTTTGGCCGACATTTCGGCAAGGGCGTCGGTGATAGGCGTATTGGCATGCACGATGGGCAGGGCGGCACCCTGTCGCATGACGTCGCGCACGAAGGTGAGCAGGCGCCGTCCAAGCGCGCCGCCCGGATGCGAACGGGCGAAGTCTTCGCGGCTGAAGCCGCGGGCTTCCAGGCAGGCTACGGCAATGGCGTCGCCCAGCACCAGCGCGGCCGTAGTGCTGGCCGTGGGGGCGAGATTCAGTGGGCAGGCCTCTTGTTCGACATGGGCATCCAGATGCAGGTCGGCGTTGCGCGCCAGTTCAGATTGCGGATTGCCGGTAATGGAAACCAGGCGCGCGCCCATGCGTTTTGCGACCGTCAGCACGGTAAGGAGCTCTGGCGCGGCGCCCGAATAAGAGATGGCCAGCACGATGTCCTGGCGCGTGAGCATGCCGAGGTCCCCATGAATGGCTTCGCCGCCGTGCATGAAAAACGCCGGCGTGCCGGTGGAGGCCAGGGTGGCGGCAATTTTCTTGGCAATGTGCCCGGACTTGCCGATGCCGGTGACCACGACCCGGCCTTCGCAGGCCAGAAACATGGCCACCGCCTGCTCGAAACTGTGATCCAGCCGCGCGTCCAGCGCCTGAAGGGCTGCAATTTCGATGGCGAAGCTGCGGTGGGCCGATGCCAGCAGAGTGCCTGCGGGAATGGCGTCTGGCGTAGCCGTCGGGGCCGGCGCGGAGGACTGTGTCATTTTCATGTCGTCATTTTAATCGCACAACAGGGCGCCGATTGCGGCGTATAGTTACGGGTTATCGGCGTGCGCATCGGCCATAAGGCCAGGCGGCGCGGATACTGCCGATTTCCACTTTTTTCTTGTCTTGGCGAGTTACATGCATATTGATCCTGTCGACTACGTACGCAATGCCATCCGTAGCGTCCCCGATTGGCCAAAACCGGGAGTGACCTTCCGCGATATTACCCCGGTGCTGCAAGATCCACGCACATTCCGCGTGCTGATCGATTTGTTCGTATACCGCTACATGCGTCAACGGCTGGACCTGGTCGCCGGCGTGGATGCGCGTGGTTTCATCCTGGGTTCGGTGCTGGCTTACGAATTGAACCTGGGCTTCGTGCCGGTGCGCAAGAAAGGCAAGCTGCCCTTCAATACCGTGGCGGAAACCTATTCCCTGGAATACGCCAACGCCACTGTCGAAATGCACACCGACTCGGTGCGCCCCGGCCAGCGCGTGCTGCTGATCGACGATCTGGTCGCCACCGGCGGCACCATGGTGGCGGCTGCCAAGCTATTGCAGCGCCTGGGCGCCAATGTGGTCGAAGCCGCAGCCATTATCGACCTGCCCCACCTGGGCGGTTCACAGGCCTTGAAGGAAACGGGCTTGGACATCTACACGGTCTGCAGCTTCGATCAAGACGCGCCCTGATCCGATGGCAATAGCAAGGGCGCCTGTCTTGCGGCTGGCGCCCTTGGGTTACCGCCCTTACTGTACCGCCTACACCAGTACGCGCTCTATGCCGCCGGCATTGGCATCACGCACATAGTTTTGCATCCAGTCGGCGCCCAGAATGTGCCGCGCCATTTCCACGACGATGTAGTCGGCTTTCATGCCGGTGTCACCCTCATAGCGCGCCATGCCTTGCAGGCACGACGGACAGGACGTCAGCATCTTGACTTCGCCATCGAAGCCGTCGGCCCGGATGGTCGCGGCATTCTTGGCCAGCTCTTCCTGCTTGCGAAAACGTATTTGCGTGGATATGTCCGGACGCGACACGGCCAGCGTGCCCGATTCGCCACAGCACCGATCCGTCTTGATGGCCGTGTCGCCCACCAGGGCCTTCACGGTTTTCATGGGTTCCTGCA
>CAZONP010000224.1:0-4470 GCA_964581155.1 uncultured Candidimonas sp.
CGTGAAGGTGCTTTGGGAATGCCGGCCAGCAACGCGGCTTCAGCGGTCGTAATTTCGCCCAGTGGCTTGCCGAAATACGTACGCGATGCCGAGGCGAAACCGTAGGCCCGATGACCCAGGTAGATCTGGTTCATGTACAGGTCGAGGATTTGGTCTTTGCTGAGCGTGGCCTCGATCTTGAAGGTAAGAAGGAGCTCGTAGAATTTACGGGTGTAGGTCTTTTCCGACGACAGGTAGAAGTTGCGCGCCACCTGCATGGTGATGGTACTGGCGCCCTGCGACTTGGACATGTTGGTGAGGTTGGCGATGACTGCTCGCGCGACACCCGACCAGTCGATACCGCCATGCTGATAAAAGCGGTCGTCTTCGGCTGATAAAATTGCGGACTTCATGACGTCGGGTATTTCGTTGAAACGCAATACGTTACGCCGTTCTTCGCCGAATTCGCCGATCATGACCTTGTCGGCCGTGTAGATGCGTAGCGGCACCCGGGGGCGGTAGTCGATCATGGCTCCCAGGTCAGGCAGGTTCGGCCAGGCAAGCGCCAGCGCGAGCGAACCCAGCAGCGCGCCGCACAGGCCGAGGCCGGCAACGAACAAGGCTGACTTTAGGAAGAAGCGGGCCACCCACGTACTGGATGCGCCGGCATTGTTTTTTGGGGAAGTAGTAGAAGAACTCATTACAGGCGATTTTAAGTCCAACCAGGGTCAGACTATGATTGGCGCATCAAGTTTATGTAACCGAACAATGCAGTGTATCGGCGTGTGATCGGAATGCAAGTGGGATAATACACAAATGAATCATTCTTTACCTTTGGACTGCGTGGGGTCGGAATCCATGGAAGGCACCGACGCAAGCGGCCAGACTGTTACGCCGCTACCTTATGACCGCCCCATATTTCTGGTGGGCATGATGGGGGCGGGAAAAACAACTATCGGGCGCTGCCTGGCCCGCCTGTTGAACAGGGAGTTCGTGGATCTGGATCATGAGCTCGAGGCGCGCTGTGGTGTAAGGGTGTCGTTGATTTTCGACATTGAGGGTGAAGAGGGTTTCCGCAAGCGTGAGACAACTTTACTGGACGAATGTTCCCGCCGTCGCGGTATTGTACTGGCCACGGGCGGAGGCGCCATACTTGCACCGGAGAACCGGCGTTTTTTAAGGGAGCGCGGCGTGGTCGTTTACCTAAGGACCAACGCCGACGAGCTTTACCGGCGCGTGGCACGCGACCGCAGCCGGCCATTATTGCAAACGGCGGACCCGCGCGCCAGCCTGCGGGCCTTGCTGGAACAGCGCGAGCCACTATACGAAGAGGTGGCTCACCTATCCTTTGAAACCGGCTCCATGCCCGTGTCGAATGCGGTTCAATCGCTGGTTACATTGCTTCAACGTCACGAGGTTTGTTCATGAGCACAGTGCAGGTCCACACCCCCGGCGGGTCGTACCCCATTCACATCGGTGCCGGGCGTCTCGATTCCCTGGGCGACAGCATTCCAGCCGACGCGACGGCCATCGCGCTTGTTACGAATCCGACCGTGGCGGGCTTGTACGGCGATCGCGCCGAACAGGCATTGGCCGGCACCGGAAAGCGCGTCATCCGGATTGAATTGCCGGACGGCGAAGCCCATAAAGACTGGCAGACGCTGAACCTGATCTTTGACGTTTTGTTACAAGAGCGTCTGGACCGCAAGGCGGTATTGGTGGCCTTGGGTGGTGGCGTGATCGGCGACATGGTCGGATATGCGGCGGCAAGCTATATGCGTGGGATACGGTTCGTGCAGGTACCCACCACCTTGTTGGCGCAAGTGGATTCGTCGGTGGGCGGTAAAACCGCCATCAACCATCCGCTCGGAAAGAACATGATAGGGGCATTTCACCAGCCAATCGCCGTCGAAATCGACACCGGCGTGCTGTCAACATTGCCGGCGCGCGAGATATCGGCCGGCTTGGCGGAAGTCATCAAGTACGGTCTTATCATCGATGCCGGCTTTTTCGACTGGTGCGAATTGAATGTTGCGGCATTGCGCGCGCTCGAACCGCAGGCGGTCACTTATGCCATCCAGCGCTCATGCGAGCTCAAAGCCCATGTGGTTTCGCAGGACGAGCGGGAATCCGGCCTGCGCGCCATTCTGAATCTGGGCCACACGTTTGGCCATGCAATCGAGTCTGGCCTGGGCTATGGGCAATGGCTGCATGGCGAGGCAGTGGGCTGCGGCATGGTCATGGCGGCGGAATTGTCGAAGACGGAATTGGGCTTGCCGGCAGCCGACGTCGCACGTGTCCGTGCATTGGTGCAGGCCATAGGCTGCCCGGTGGGGGCACCTGACCTCGGGACCGATCGTTGGGTGGACCTTATGCAGGTGGACAAGAAGACCGAGGCCGGGCAACTGCGTTTCGTGCTTCTGCCGCGCATCGGTGAGGCGCGCATCATGACAGCGCCCATGCCGGCCGTGCGCGGCGTCATCGAAAAAACGGTCATTGCTCAGGCCTTGGAGAATGCCAGTGACTGAACTCGCGCCTTACGCCTGCGACCCCGCCCAGAGCAAGGGACGCCGGCACGACGAGGCGCCGCCCACGGGGCGCAGCCAATTCCAGCGTGATCGCGACCGCATCATTCACTGCAATGCCTTTCGGCTGCTCGAGTACAAGACACAGGTATTCATCAACCACGAAGGGGATTTGTTCCGCACGCGTTTGACTCATAGCATCGAGGTTGCGCAGATTGCCCGTACGCTGGCACGCAACCTGGGCCTGCATGAAGACCTGACGGAAGCCATTTCCCTGGCGCACGATCTGGGGCATACCCCGTTCGGCCATGCGGGCCAGGACGAACTGAATGCCTGCCTGCGCGAACTGGCGCCTGAAGCCGGGGGCTTCGAACACAATCTGCAAAGTTTGCGGGTCGTGGACGAGCTCGAAGAGCGCTATGCCGCGTTCAACGGATTGAATCTGTGCTTCGAAACCCGTGAAGGCATCTTGAAGCACTGCTCGGTCAAGCATGCGCGTTTGCTGGGCGATGTGGGCGAACGCTTCCTGGCGCGCGAACAACCGTCGCTGGAGGCGCAAATTGCCAACCTGGCCGACGAGATTGCCTATAACAATCACGATATCGACGACGGATTGCGCTCCGGCCTGATCAGCATTGAACAGTTGCTGGGACTGGAAATATTCGCCAGCCACGAAGCTCAGGTGCGTGCGCGTTACCCCGCCATCGAGCGCAAGCGGCTGGTGGCGGAAATCATTCGGGCCATGATCAATACGCTGGTGATCGACCTGACCACCACCACGTTGGCCAACATCCAGGCGCATCGTCCCGATGGTGCCGACGCCGTGCGGCAGGCGCCGCCGCTGGCCGCTTTTTCCGTTCCCATGCGGCGCCAGGCCGACGAGCTCAAGGCTTTCCTGATGGAAAACCTGTACCGCCACTATCGGGTCATGCGCATGACGACCAAGGCGCGGGTTATCGTGCGGGACCTGTTCGTGGGTTTCTTGAACGATCCGCGGCTATTGGCCGAGGATTATCGGCGGGACGACGCCGTTGCGCAGGCGCGCGCCATTGCCGACTATATCGCCGGCATGACGGACCGTTACGCCATACGGGAACACCGCCAGCTGTTTCACATGTAGTGATCCGCGAGCGGTTTGCTATCGGGCGGCGAGCAAGGGCTTAAGATAGCTGCCAGTGTGGCTGGCTGGGTTCGCCGCGATGTCTTCAGGCTGCCCTTGCGCGACGATTTCACCGCCGCCGTTGCCGCCTTCCGGCCCCATGTCGATTACCCAGTCCGCCGTCTTGATCACATCAAGATTGTGCTCGATGATGACCACGGTGTTGCCGCCATCGACCAATTTGCGCAGCACCTCCAGCAACAGGGCAATGTCCTGGAAGTGCAGGCCTGTGGTCGGTTCGTCCAGGATGTACAGGGTGCGGCCAGTGCTGCGCTTGGACAGTTCCAGCGAAAGCTTTACGCGTTGCGCCTCGCCGCCCGACAGGGTGGTGGCGCTCTGGCCCAGGCGCAAATACGACAGCCCCACGTCCATTAATGTGTGCAGCTTGCGCGATACCGTGGGTACGGCGTCGAAATAGGTCAAGGCCTGTTCGACGGTCAGGTCCAGGACTTCGCTGACGCTGCGTCCCCGGTAGCGGATCTCGAGCGTTTCACGGTTATACCGCTTGCCGGCGCATACGTCGCAAGGCACGTACATGTCGGGCAGGAAATGCATCTCGACCTTGACGACCCCGTCGCCCTGGCAGGCTTCGCATCGGCCGCCCTTGACGTTGAACGAGAAGCGGCCGGGATCGTATCCGCGTGTGCGCGATTCGGGCACGCCGGCGAAAAGCTCGCGTATGGGCGTGAACATGCCGGTGTAGGTGGCCGGATTGCTGCGCGGCGTGCGCCCGATGGGGCTCTGGTCGACGGTGATGATCTTGTCGAAATGCGATAAGCCTTCCAGCGTTTGGTATGGCGCCGGTTC
>CAZONP010000225.1:0-4468 GCA_964581155.1 uncultured Candidimonas sp.
GTGGTGACGCTGATGGGGCTGCTGGCGTTGCCGGCCATGATGAAGGCCGGTTATAGCGTCAAGTTATCCGCCGGCGCCATTACGGCCGGCGGTTGCCTGGGCATCATGATCCCACCGTCCGTCCTGCTGATTGTTTATGGTGCGGTCGCCGGTGTTTCCGTCGTGAAGCTGTACGCGGGCGCTTTCTTCCCCGGCCTGATGCTGGCCTTGCTATACGTCATCTACATCATGATCGTGGCCAAGCTCAACCCCAAGGCAGCCCCCCCGCTGTCTGAAGAAGAGCGGCGGGTCACCCTTCCGGAATTTGCGGAAACGATCAAGCACACGATCAGCAACAAGGCCCTACCCGGCCTGATCGGCGCCATGAAAGGCAAACGCAACGTCGACGTGCCAATGCGCACGCTGTTCAGCCATCTGGTCATCGTCCTGCTGCCCGCCCTGATGTTCGTGGCTGTCATGGGGCTAAGCTACAAGATGGTCACCGCGCCGCTGCCCCAGGCGGCAACAGGCCTGGTCGAAATGGGCTTTGGTGCGGACACCGAATTCAACGACCATTTGGACGTCGGCGGGCTGCAGGAACCCGAACCCATCGGTGGATTTGCAGAGCCGGAAGTTGCCGAACCGGCCGCCGCCAGTACCGCTGATGCCGTCGCGGAAGAAGAGGAAACCGTCGCACCGAACGAAGCCCGTCCAGCGCCTATGGCGTTCTGGATCGTCCTGGCAATAGGCGCGGTCTTCATGTTGATTATCTACGTCATGCTTACGTTCGCACGACTCGAAATCTTCAAGATGCTGCTTAGCTCCTTCTTCCCGCTAGCCATCATGATCCTGGCAGTATTGGGCAGTATTGTGTTCGGTTTGGCCACGCCGTCGGAGGCGGCCGCCATGGGATCGTTTGGCGGAATATTGCTGGCCCTGGCCTACCGCCGATTGAACATCGCCATGCTGAAGGAGTCGGTATACCTTGCTGCAAAGACCAGCGCCATGGTGTGCTGGCTGTTCGTGGGTTCCAGCATATTTTCGGCGGCATTCGCGCTGCTTGGCGGCCAGGAAATCATCAACACCTGGGTGCTGGGCATGGACTTGAGCCCCATGCAGTTCCTGATCCTGGCGCAAATTGTGATCTTCCTGCTGGGCTGGCCGCTGGAGTGGACGGAAATCATCGTGATTTTCATGCCCATCTTCCTGCCCCTGCTGGCACACTACCAGATCGACCCGCTGTTCTTCGGTCTGCTGGTGGCCCTGAACCTGCAAACGGCATTCCTGTCGCCGCCGGTGGCTATGTCCGCCTTCTATCTGAAAGGGGTCGCGCCGCCTCATGTGACGCTGAATCAGATCTTTGCCGGCATGCTGCCGTTCATGGGCATACAGATACTTGCCATCGTGCTGATGTACATGTTCCCTGCGATCGGGTTGTGGTTGCCCGAGGTGCTGTACTGATAGCGGGTTGGTGAAGTGAAGTGAAAAGGCCGGCTCTTTTGGGAGCCGGCCTGCCTGACTCCCATCGGCGTCAGGAATTCTTCCTGTAACAGTTCCCCGGGCGTTACCGGAGCAATTTCACCATGCTTGATAGAAGGCACCATTTTGACGTACACTAAGCGCCTATCCATTTATAGTTATGGAGGGCATTCGCCATGAATGCAGTCACCGACACCAAACAGGAACGCATCAATCTTCGATTGAAGCACAGTGCCAAGCAGGTGCTGGAACGTGCCGCGCGTTTGGAAGGAAAAACGGTCAGCAGTTTTATCCTGACCAGTGCGCTGGCGCATGCTGAAAAAACTATTGACGCGCACGAAGTCGTTCGCCTGAACAGCCAGGACTCCGAGGCATTCTTTAATGCCTTGGCCAAGCCGGTTCGGTTCAACAAGAAGCTGACCGCCGCCTTCAAGGAACATGAGCAGCGCGTCACCAACAGATGACCGACTATTCGCATCTGCTCATCTCAGCGCTGAACAGCAACCACGACAGACCTAGCTTTCACTGCGGTGTGGCTTCGCTGGACGACTATCTTCACACGCAGGCCAGCCAGGATGTGAAGCGTCGCATCAGCCGCGTGTTCGTGGCGACGATGGCGGCGAATCCGCACATCGTCGTGGGTTATTACACACTCTCCGCTCTTTCGATCGAACTCGACCAGTTACCTAACACGCTCGCCCGCAAGCTCCCTCGGCATCCGATCCCTGCGGCATTACTGGGCAGGCTTGCCGTCGATCAGCAGGTTCGTAGCCATGGCGTGGGCAGGATGTTGCTGGTTAATGCCATCCAGCGCACGCTGGCGGTTGGCGACGAGATTGCTATTTACGCCATAGTTGTCGATGCCCTCGACGAGCGGGCACAAAGCTTCTATGAACAGTTCGGCTTCTCGCTCTTGGGCTCAGGCAGTCACCGGATGTTCCTGCCACTTAAATCCGTCTAAGCCCTCTCGCAGCCCAAATGCGTTGGACACTTACTTTCCAGGCTTCATGGCCTTGCTCTGGCCCGACCTGCATGCCTTGATCGACTGGCGCCGTAAACCGGTTTTCCTTGACAAAGAACTGCAACGCCTGGCCGTCAGCGCCAAGCACGGGCGCCTACACGTCGACAAGCTGGTGCGTGTGCGTTTGCTCAATGGCCAGAACCTGCTCACATTGATTCATGCCGAAATCCAGGGCCCTGGCAAGGCCGACCTGCCTGCCCGCATGTTCGGTTACCACATCCGTCTGCGGGAAAAACATCCGCAGCATCCGCTTGTCAGCCTCGCTGTGCTGACGCATCGCCACCATAGCCCGCTAACTCGGAACCAAATCTATGCCTACGAGCACTGGGGCTGTTCACTCACGTTCACCTTCCCGGTCGTTAACCTGGAAAGCTGGCGATCCCGTATGGCGGAGTTGCTGGAGCTGGCCCCGGTCAATCCCTTTGCGGTTGTGGTGCTGGCGCAATTGGAAGCCAACGCCAATCATCCTGATGCCTTGCGCTTGATCCGCAAAACAGCGCTGGTGCGTCGCCTTTACGACTGGGGCTGCAGGCGCGATCAAATCGTGTCGCTATTCAATATTCTGGATGCTATGCTAGTGTTGCCCGAGTCGATGGAAGCCCACTTCGTCGACGCCGTCAGCAAGATCGAAGAGGAACACCAAATGACCTACGTCAACACCATTGAACGCGTCGCGCTAAGGCGCGAGCGACAGGAAGGATTGAAGGAAGGCGTTGCCGAAGTCTTGACCGCGCAGGTTACCCAGAAATTCGGTTCGCTACCCGACTGGGCACGGTCACGCATAGCCGAGGCTAATGAAGCGGCGCTCAACCGCTGGACTTTGAAAATACTGGAAGCGCAGCGTATTGAAGACGTATTCATCTGATCCGGCACGATGGGAATACGGATTTCTACTGTAGCGCCTGAACCTGCCTAGGTTTGAAATACAGCAACTCAGCCCGTTGTAACGGCCGCCTCCATTTGGACCAGCGTACGATAGCTGATAGCCGAGGCGGTATGGACGCTAACAGCACATGGCACGAATGCTCCGTAGACCAGCTCCAAATCTGTAGCGGGCAGGCGCCCATCGTTGGCGACCTAGACGATGGCGTTGTCGATCATCCGACTATAGTCCAGGCGCATTCCAAGAATACGATGCTGCAAGACATGCAGGCTCACGTAGTCGTCCTTCATTGTCACGTTAAAACCGGTGGCCTCGAAACGCTGTATCAGTTCAGCAGTCTGGCTCGACAGCGCATCTAATTCGGCAATGACGCGTTGGTAGTCTGCTGAATTCATGGTTGTACAAATCCGTCGGTTGGAATGCCGGCTAATCGCCTTGCGGCATTTCATCGTGCTGGCGCCGGTATCGTGTGGGTAGCTGTGTTGAAACAGTGTACCTGACGGATTTTTTGAAACGGCCGCGCAAATCCGAGTGGCACCCGTTCCGGTAGGGTCGTGTTCCCACCAAGTCTCCTTTGCGGTTTGCCACACTAGCTGCTTCGGGCTTGCCGTACCAGAGTAAGAGCTCCAACAGCTCCCTTAGAACGGTTCACTTACGTTCAAATTCCCGGTCATCGACCTGGAAAGCTGGCGTTCACGTACGGCGGAGTCGCCGGAGCTGGGCCCGGTCAATCCCTTTGCAGTCGTGGTGCCGGCGCAATTGGAAGCCAACTTCGTCGACGCCGTCAGCAAGATCGAAGAGGAACACCAAATGACCTACGTCAACACCATTGACCGCGTCGCGCTCAGGCGCGAGCGACAGGAAAGATTGAAGGAAGGCCTACAAAAAGACGTTACCGGAATCCTGACCGGAAACCGATAGCCGACGCGGTAACCTCGTTCCCTAATCTGTGCTAATGTGGGTTTGTGGGATCTACGGGAGTTTGTCATATGAGCCGGCTGACCATCGACATCACGGACCAGCAGCACCAAAGCCTAAAGGTCCTGGCCGCCCTGCTTGCGGATGAAGGATTCGAAGTGGGGGCTGAGAGCAACACTGGTCGGCAT
>CAZONP010000226.1:0-4448 GCA_964581155.1 uncultured Candidimonas sp.
GCGATCACCATCCAGATCGCAACCTTGGAAAACGAGTTGTTCAAAGCCAACCTCCTACGTGTACTTTCGACCTGCCCAACCCCCGCACGAATACGACAGCAAAGCAAGTATGTCAATGATTCATTCTACCTGATAGAAGGAATCATGGTTATGAAAACCTTACGGTTTAAGACCGCGCGCCACCAAAAACGTTTCGGAGGACTTGCCGCGTGAAGCCTTGGGTTTACGTTCGACCACCCGCTGGAAATGCTGCTTGAAGGACTCAACGATTTGGGAAAAGCCACTGCCGTGGAAAGCCTTGACGATTAGCGCCCCTTCGGGCTTCATATGATGACAAGCAAAATCAAGCGCCAGATCGCAAACATGCTGAATTCTAGCTGAATCTGCAGAGCTTACGCCTGACAAGTTGGGGGCCATATCGGAAATCACAAGGTCCACCTTTCGGCCATCGAGTAATATTTTCAGTTCTTCGAGCACGGCGTCCTCGCGAAAGTCGCCTAATATGAATTCGACGCCGGGCACGGGCTCCATCGGCAGCATGTCCAGCGCAATAATGCGCCCGTCGATCACACCGCCCGCGCCCAGCATGCGCTCCCGCGCAATTTGCGACCAGCTGCCGGGCGCTGAGCCCAGGTCGACGACAATGTCGCCACGGCGCAGCAGCCGTTCGGCCTCGACGATCTCCGACAACTTGAAGGCCGCACGAGCGCGATATCCCTTTTGTTGCGCCATTTTCACGTATGGATCATTTATATGCTGCTGTATCCATTCTTTTGAGAATTTTTTCTTGGCCATTCCCGTACAATCTAAAGTATGCCTAAACTTGACATTACATCCCAAGAGCGCAGCGCGTTACGCGCTGCTGCCCACCCTTTGCGTCCGGTCGTACTGATAGGCGACCGGGGCTTATCTGAATCGGTACTTAAAGAAATCGAGCTTAACCTGAATGCGCACCAGCTCATCAAGGTGCGCGTGGCGGGGGAAGATCGCGATGCGCGAAACGCCATGCTCGAAACCATTTGCGACACATTATCGTGCGCTTTGGTTCACCATTTGGGTAAAACGCTAATTATTTACCGGCCCGACGACGCCACGCTGCGCGCCAAGGCGGAAGCGGATTACGGCACCCGTGCCGTGCGCAAGCCATCGGAACCACACACGCCCAAGAAACTTGCGGCTGAAGGTGTCACGCGCACCCGGCGTACGGAAATCGCCAAACGTGCCGCCCAAAAAACCGAACGCCTGGAAAATGCGGCACCGCAGCCACCACGCGCCAAGCGCAGCGGCGGTGCGGCAGCAGTGGAACGAAGTGTACATGGCATTCCGCGCCGTGCAGGTAGCGCCATGTCGTTGCGCGCAGGTGCCCGCCGTAGTGCAGGCCCAGGAAAACGTTAAACCGCCGCGCGCAAATTATAAAGCCCAACACCGCGCGTGTATGGGCTTTTTTTGTATCGTGAGTACACGCTACGCCTAAGGCGTAGTGTGTTTCCGGGTTTACAGGTAGCTGACGTTCAACACTTCGAATTCGCGTATGCCGGCAGGCGCCTTCACGGCGACGACATCGCCCTCGCCTTTACCGATAAGCGCGCGGGCTACGGGACTGGATACGGAAATAAGATTTGACTTGATATCGGCCTCCACGTCGCCCACGATCTGGTAGGTTACGCGTTCACCCGATTCCAGGTCTTCGATTTCGACCGTAGCGCCAAACACCGCCTTGCCTTCCACGTCCAGCGCGGATGGATCGATGACCTGGGCGTTCGACAAGGTACCTTCCAGCTCTTTAATGCGGCCTTCAACGAACGCCTGGCGTTCCCGCGCGGCGTCGTATTCGGCGTTCTCGGACAAGTCGCCCTGGGCACGGGCCTCGGCGATCGAGTTAATGACATCCGGTCGCTCGACGGTTTTTAAACGATGCAGCTCGGCTTGCAGGCGCTCAGCGCCGCGTGCTGTCAACGGTATCGAAGACATAATATTCCTGAATAATAAGTAAAAAGACGCTCCGCACACGGAGCGCCTGGCAATGAATTAGGTAAACAGCCCAAGGCTGCCTGACTATGCGAACTAAAAAATGCGTCGTCTTTCTTGTGGGTATATAACGATAGGCTCTAGCTCAAAACAATTCCCCGGTCTGACTCAAACCGGGGAAAGTGCCTCTATTGTCGGTAAACTGCGGGGAAATTGCAAGCCCCCAAACAGTCTAGGCAACCGGTCCGCGGCCGCGCGAACCTATACGCAAGAGGGCATAAAGAATAATGGCACCGAATGTTGCGGTACCGATGCCATCGAGCCTGAACGAGCCGAACTGCAGCGAAAAGTTGCCTGCACCAAGCACCAGCGTGACAGCAGCGACGATCAGGTTTCGGTTATCGCTGAAGTCTACATGATTAACCACCCAGATACGGGCGCCGGCCACTGCGATCAGCCCAAATACCACGACCGACATACCACCGAGCACGGGCCCGGGTATGGTCTGAATCAGGGCGCCGAACTTGGGCGAAAAGCCCAGGAGAATGGCAATAAGCGCCGCAATGACGAATACAAGCGTGGAATAGATGCGGGTAACGGTCATCACGCCGATATTCTCTGCGTAAGTCGTTACACCCGTACCGCCCACCGCTCCCGACACCATGGTGGCGACCCCGTCACCCACAAAGGCGCGACCCAGGTACACATCCAGGTTTTTCCCTGTCATGGCGCTGACCGCCTTGATGTGGCCCAGATTTTCAGCGACCAAGATAACGGCCACCGGGACGATGACACTCATGGCATCCCACTGGAAGACCGGTGCGGCGAAACCCGGCAAACCCAGCCAGGAAGCCTGGCTGACGCCGCTGAAATCGATTGCCTTGCCGAATCCCAGCACATTGGCAAAAAACCCGTAGATTACGCAGGCCAACAGCAAGCCGATAAGAATCAGCAATCGTTGTGGCGTACCGCGCGTGTAAACGGCTATACCGCCCACGCACATTATCGTCATTAACGCCATCAGCGCGTCGAACGTAGATCCGCCCATGGCCCCTTTGGCGGCTATGGGTGCCAGATTCAGCCCAATGACGGCCACGATGGCGCCGGTCACCACCGGCGGCATCCAGGCATTGATCCATTCGGCTGCGCCACCCGATCTGGCATTCATCCACCATATGACCAGCCCGATCAGTGTGTAGACCAGGCCGCACGCGATAATGGCGCCCAGAGCCACACCAATATTCGCATTGGCGCCGGACCCCGCATAACCGGTAACCGCAATGACCCCGCCAATGAAGGCAAAACTGGAGCCAAGATAACTGGGCACCCGCCCTCCGACGAAGACGAAAAAGATCAGTGTCCCGACCCCGGACATCAGAATGGCGACATTGGGGTCAAAGCCCATCAACAACGGCGCAAGTATCGTGGAGCCAAACATGGCCACCACGTGTTGCGCGCCCATGGCCACGTTTTGGGGCCACGACAAGCGTTCGTCGGGTTGCACGACCACGCCCTGTGTACCGCCTTGAATCTTGCGCCATCGGGGAAAATAAGTGTTCGACATTTCAAGGTAAGCCTTATGAGATTGCAGTGTTGCGTCCGGCAAGAGTGTACGTTTACCGCCCGTTACACCGCAAGGTGTACTTGCGGGCATTAGAATAACGCGCACGTGCCGCTTCTTTATGGCTGCGCCGCACTAAACGGAAAATTGGAATGAAAAAAGCAAGTGTTGAGTGCCAGGGTATCAGCCTGACGGACGATGGTATCCAGATATTGCAGAACGCAACGCTAGCCGTGGAACCTGGCGAATTCTTTGCTTTGCTGGGTCCTGCGGACTCGGGCAAGACGTCGCTGCTGCGGGTGATCGCCGGCTTCATTCAGGCGGACGCCGGCCATGTGGCCATGGATGGGCGCCGCGTGGATGCCTTGCCGGCGCCGCAACGCCAAATGGCCATGGTGTTCAACGCCTACGCACTCTGGTCACGTATGACGGTGTGGCATACGGTAGCATTCGGACTGGTGGAGCTAGGCGTACGCAGAGCCGAAATCAAGACCAGGGTCGCGGCCATGCTGGACCTATTTGGCTTGACGCCCTTGGCCAGACAACAACCCAGGAATTTGCCGGCACTTCAACAGCAGCGCGTGGCGCTGGCCAGGGCGCTGATTCAGGAACCCCTGGTATTGCTGCTCGATGAGCCGATCGGCAAGCACGACAGGCACGCCCGACTGCCGCTGCTTCAGGACTTGCTGAAATTCCAGCGCCAGTTCGGCATCACCACAATTTACGCTACGCGCCATGCGGATGACGCGATGATCGCATCTGACCGCATGGCCGTCATCGACGCCGGACAAATTACACAAACCGGCACACCCACGAACATCTTCGACTATCCCTGCAGTTGGCGTGTCGCCGAGATCATGGGCAGCATCAGCGCGCTGGAAGGCGACGTCGTCCACCGCGGCGACAGTCACATTACGCT
>CAZONP010000227.1:0-1994 GCA_964581155.1 uncultured Candidimonas sp.
CGAGTTGAACAGCGTGGGCGTCGAGCTCATGAAGTCGAATGAGGAAAGAATGTTGTAGAACTCGATGGCGCGCGTTTCGCGTTCAATCTCGTTCAGCGCCAGTCCCATGGCGACGCGCATGAAGAACACCTGCGGCAGTTCAATGCGGCGTCCGCGTATGTGCAGGAAGTAGCGGTCGTATAAGGTCTGCAACCCAAGGTAGTTGAATTGCAGGTCGCGATCCGCCTGCAAGGCTGCCCCAAGGCGGGCCAGATCGAATTCCTGCAGCTTGCTGTCGAGCAGCCCGCCGTCGATGCCGGCCTTGATGAACCGGGGGAAATAGTCGGCATAACCTGTGCTCATGGCCGACTGCAGAACTTCCTGGCCCAGGACTTCCTTGCGGATCGTATGTAGCAGCAATCGTGCGGTGACTTGGCTATACGAAGGGTCGGTTTCAACCAGCGCCCGGGCCGACAGGATCGCCGACTTATAGACTTCGTCGACCGGAATTCCATCGTAAATGTTCTTGATGGTTTCCTTCAAGATGGCTTCCGAATCGATGGCGTGTGGCAGCCTCTGGCCTGCTTCGACTATGGTGGCGCGCAATTGGTCCATATCCAGCGGCCGGCGGACGCCGTTGTCGATGACATGCAGCGTGGCGGGGGCGCCTACCGATGTCGTGGCGGTGCGCGCACGCTCCTGCGAGCGCTTCTCGCGATACAAGACATAGGCGCGTGCCACTTCATGCTCGCCCGAACGCATCAAGGCCAATTCGACCTGGTCCTGGATTTCCTCGATATGGAAGGTTGCGCCGCCTGGCCGATTGCGCACCAGTGCATTGACCGCCTGGCCAGCCAGCGTTTCCACCAATTCGCGTATGCGTGCCGATGCGGCACCTTGACCGCCGTTGGCGGCAAGAAACGCTTTGGTCATGGCAATAGCGATTTTTGCGGGTTCGAAGCCAACGACGGCGCCGTTGCGCCGGATCACGTGGAAGTCCAGCCACTGCGCATTGCCGGCATGTTGATCGCTGCCGGAAACAGAAATAGGGGGCGATATTTCAGAGCCCGACGCGGGGACGGTTGAGGTTTGCATGAAGGCTCCTGGAGAATACGACCACAAGATGTAGTGGTCATTCATTAATAATTCACTAATTGTAGTGAGTCATTTGGGATGGATCAAGTCCAATATGGAGCCCGGCCGTTAATAGTTTGTTAGCAGCGGTGTCATCCCGCTGGAGCGTCAGCTTGGCGTCTTTCGAACGCACGACGATAGTCTTCGGCATTGGCCGCCTTGATGTGTCCGTAGCCGCGAACCGTCGTGGGCAGCTCGCCGAGCGCGATTGCCGCGGCGTAATTCGAAGCGTTCAAATGCTGGGCCATGTCGAGCACGGCGCGGCGATAGTCCTGAACAAGCGCGCGTTCCATCCTGCGTTCTGCGCTATACCCAAAGACATCCAACCAAGTGCCCCGCAAAAATTTCAAGCGCGCAAGCAAACGAAATACGTGCATGGTTTGTGGGCCGAAGGTGACTTTGCGCGGGATGCCGGTGACCGGGTCCCTCTTGGCCAACCAGGGCGGCGACAAATGAAAACGCAAACTGAAATCGCCTTCGAATTTCTGATGCAATTCCTTTTCGAAATCCCCGTTGGTGAAGAGTCGGGCCACTTCGTATTCATCCTTGTATGCCATGAGCTGATACAACGACTGGGCCACCTTGATCGTAAGCTCCGGCCTGGCGTGGGGGACTATCCGGCGCTCCGCCTGCAGGACCTTGTCGACCACATCCACGTACCGGCGCGCGTAGGCCTCGTTCTGCCAATCACGTAGCGATTCGCGGCATCGGTCCATGATCTTTTCGAGGGATTCCGGCGCCTTGACAATATTCACGTTGGACGATGCCGCTTGCAGTGCGCCTGGCTTCCACGCCGCGACACGGCCAACGCCGAACGCCTTCTTATTTGCCTCGACCGCCACGCCATTCAAGGTGATGGCCTGCATGATGGCATCCATGCC
>CAZONP010000227.1:2094-4421 GCA_964581155.1 uncultured Candidimonas sp.
GCGTCGCAGAAGATTGCCGCGTCGGCATGTTCCCGGTCGATGCGCACGGCGCCGGTGGATTGCGCGTCGTCGGACAGGCGCAGGTGGCTGACCACCGCCCCGCCTTTCTGCGCCAGTCCCGTAATGTCCAGAACCGATGCCGCCCTTCCTTCCAGATGGGCAGCCATGGCGACAATGGCCCCCACCGTGATGATCCCTGTTCCGCCTATGCCGACCACCAATATGTTGGAGCGTGGCGGAATGTGAAAAGAGGGCGCCGGGGCCTGTGCCAGCAGGGCCTGGACCCGTTCTTTCGCTTCCTGCGTCATGCTGGATCGCCGTACTGAGCCACCGACGACCGAAACGAAGCTGGGGCAAAAGCCGTCCACGCATGTATAGTCTTTGTTGCAACTAGACTGATCGATTTCGCGCTTGCGGCCAAAGGGTGTTTCCACTGGAACCACGGACAGGCAATTGGACTGCTTGCTGCAGTCACCGCAGCCCTCGCAGACCGCCTTGTTGATGAACAGGCGGCGCGCCGGTTCAGCCAGTGTTTTCTTCTTGCGCCGCCGGCGTTTTTCAGCGGCGCATGCCTGATCGTGCACCAACACCGTCACGCCGGGCATGTCGCGCAATTCGCGCTGCAGGCGGTCAAGCTCGTGCCTGTCGTGCACGGACACGCCCCGGGGCAGTGCGATCCCGCGATAGCGATCCGGCTCGTCTGTGGTGATTACAACTTTTTTCACGCCTTCGCCCAACATCTGCTGACAGATACTGGGAACGGAAATGGGTCCATCGACCGGCTGGCCACCCGTCATTGCAACGGCATCATTGAACAGTATTTTGTAGGTGATGTTGGCATTCGCGGCCACCGCTTGCCGGATGGCAAGGTAGCCGGAATGAAAGTATGTGCCTTCGCCCATGTTCTGAAAAATATGCGGCATGCGGGTAAAGCGCGCCATGCCTATCCAGTCCGCACCTTCACCGCCCATTTGCGTCAGTCCCGCCGTGTCGCGGTCCATCCAGGTGGCCATGTAATGGCAGCCTACGCCGCCCAGGGCCTGGCTGCCTTGCGGCACTTTGGTGGACGTGCTGTGAGGGCAGCCGGAACAGAAGTAGGGGCGGCGGCTAAGCCCATGAGCCACGGGAGTGGGCACGAGCCGCTCGTGCGTGGGTGCGGCTCGTATGGAAGATACGGTTCCCAGTGCGGTGAGCCATCGTTCCAGTGCTGTGGCGACCAGGGATGGTTCCAGTTGGCCGATGGACGGTATCAGCTGCTCGCCGTTCGCATCCCGTTTGCCTAGAATGGTCGGCCTGACGCGCTGATTGAAAAGCAGGCTCTTGACCTGATCTTCGATGACTGCCGCCTTCTCTTCCACGACAAGGATATGGTCCAGGCCGTCGGCGAAGCGCTGCAAGCCTTCTTCGTCGAGCGGCCAGCTCAGGCCTATTTTGTAGTGGCGCAGATCCAGCCGCCGTACGGCCGGATTGTTGGCGCGCAGGCGGTCCAATGCATCCAGCGTGTCCAGATAGGCTTTTCCGGTGGTGATGATGCCCAGCTTGGCGCCAGGTGCGGGGTCGACGATCCGATCCAGGGGATGCAGGCGCGAGAATGCCTTCACGGCGCGCAGTCGGTCCTGCATTCGCCGCTCGATGTCAGGCGTAAGGAATTCGCGCGCACTGTATTCCAGTTTGCCATTGAAGGCGTCGTCTGCCGGCACGGTAAAAGGGGGGACTGGCTCTAGCGCGAAGGAGCGCGCGCTTTCGACGGTTTCCGTCACTGCCTTGAACGCCACCCATGCACCCGAGTAGCGCGACAACGCCCAGCCCCACAAGCCGAAGTATTCGTATTCTTCGATGGAGGCCGGATGAATGACAGGAATGCCCAGCGCGGACAGGGACGTATCGCTGGCGTGCGCGATGGACGACGAGGCCGCCGCATGGTCGTCGCCTACGACAAGCAGCACGCCGCCATTGCGCGATGCGCCGGCGGCGTTGCCATGATGCAAGGCATCGCCGGCGCGATCGACCCCGGGCCCTTTGCCATACCACATGCCGAAAACGCCATCGACGGTCCGGTCATCCCGAACGCCGGCTTGCTGCGTGCCCATCAGTATGGTTGCGGCCAAGTCTTCGTTGACGGCGGGAAGAAAGTGGACTTGATGCTGGGTAAGCGTTTCCTGCGCGCGCCAGAGCGCAAGGTCTACGCCGGCCAGCGGCGAGCCCCGGTAGCCAGTGACGAAACCCGACGTGTTCAGGCCGCGCTGACGGTCGGCGCGCCGTTGGGACAACAACAGCCGCAGCAAGGCTTGCGTGCCGGTCAGATAGATACGGCCCGAGGTAGCGCT
>CAZONP010000228.1:0-4417 GCA_964581155.1 uncultured Candidimonas sp.
GGTTGGAACATATGCGTGGCAGGCGTAACCACCGGGCTTTCTTCCCGGGCGGGCATGGACGTAGCAGCCGCAGCCGGAGCGGGCGCAGCGGCCGTCTGTTCCGCCAGGGCGCTGGCCCAGTCGTCGACCTCTTGCGCAAGGCCGTCGGCCTGCGTCGTAGGCGTTGTTGCCGCCGCCTGTTCGGACAGCGCTGCCGCCCAATCGATGTCCGAGCTCTCGGACGTCTCTTTGTCTTGGCCTGGCTCTTCAGTGGGATCAATCATGGTTTTCGTGCTTTTAGTTCGGTTTCAGAATTAGCTAGCATGCGATTGACACGCATGGCGTATCGGCCGTTGGCGGTCCCGTAGGTGCATTCCAGCACGGGCACGCCGCCCACATGCGCGTTAATTTTCGGAGAGATTTCCACAGGCAGTATGTCGCCAACCTGCAGGCTCATGAGTTCCGCGATATTGGTTTGAATGCGCGCAAAGTCGGCAACCAGTTCGACATCGGCGCTACGCACTTGATGCGACAGTTGCTGCGTCCAGCGCTGGTCGACGTCCCCGCCGGAACTGACTTCCTGCAGTGGCCGTGTCAGCAGATCGCGCACCGGTTCGATCATGGAGTAGGGCAGGCAAATATTCAGGTTGCCGCCCGAGGACCCCAGTTCGATATTGAATGACGTGACCACCACGATTTCGTTGCCGCTGGTAATGCTGGCAAACTTCGTGTGCATTTCCGAGCGGATGTATTCGAATTCAATAGGGTAGATCTGTTCCCAGCCTGCGCCGTAGCTTTCCAGGGTCAGGCTCAGAAGGCGGCGGATGATGCGCTGTTCAGTGGTGGTAAAGTCGCGGCCTTCGACACGCGTGCTATATCGGCCATGCCCGCCGAACAGGCTGTCGATGACCAGGAAGACCAGATTGGGATCGAAAGTGAACAGTGCGGCGCCGCGCAGCGGTTTCATGACCACCATGTTCAGGTTGCTGGGCACCGGCAGATTGCGTTCGAATTCGGAATATTTTTGTATGCGGATCGTGCCCACGGTAATGTCGGCATTGCGGCGCATGAAGCTAAGCAAGCCGCTGCGCAGCCGCCGCGCGAAACGCTCGTTGATAAGCTCGAGCGTCTGCATGCGGTGGCGCACCACCCGATCGGGCGACCCAAGATCGTACGACCGCACGCCCGTCAAATCTTCGACTGTGGCCTGTTTCTCGGTGGTCTCGCCCGTTACGCCCGCCAATAAGGCGTCGACTTCGTCTTGCGAGAGAAGGCTTTGGTATGACATTTACTGGATCACGAACGCGGTGAAGAGAACACTGGTGATGTCGGGGCCCTTGGAGTGTGGCAGGTAGGCCGTCTGAAGGTCCTGGGTAAGGGCCAGAACCAGCGCCTGGCGTCCTTCGGGCGTTTGCACGATATCAGGCTGTTGTTCCGACAGGCGTTTAAGCACGCGGTCGCGGACCTCGGGCATGTACTCGATGATGAGCGCGCGCGAGGTTTCGTCGGCCAAACGCAGGGTAATGCCCACGTACAGGATACGGTGCGACTGCGGGTTGCGCACGGTGACCGTGAAGGGTTCCAGCGGTGTGAAAATGGGTGCGGGCAGCGCGACCGGCTTCGGTTCGCCCGGGCTTTCGGCGTTGGCCAGTCCGAGATCGGTTTGCTGGTAGTAAAGCAGGGTGGCGCCTATGCTGGCGCCAACAATCAGGGCGACGGCGAATAGCGTCTTGAGCACCTTGCCGAAATTTCCGGACTTTTGCTTGCCCAAGGCGCTGGAGTTGGTAGGTCGTTTAATAGAGGTTGCCATCGTAATTGCGGTGAGTGCTTACGCGCTGGTAGGCACAAGTGTGCGAAGTATCTTATTGTGCCCCAGACGTTTGCCGCTGATCGCCGTGAATAAGGTATGGAAAGCTTGGTAGCTCTGGCTTTAGCTTGCTTCAGGCAAATGTGTCGACCAACGCGTTGGGCGCGATTTGACGTGCTGCGGTCTGGTTTGCCATGACGGCGCCATCTGTGCCGGTGCCAGCCGCGTTTGCATCCGACGAGCCTTTTCGGCTGCCGCCAAAGGTTTCGTTATACGCTTGTTCCTGCTGCGCCTGGTCATTCACTGTGGTTTGGCCCAATGAAATACCTGCTTGGGCAAGCATTTGCTGCAACTGCGGCAAGGCGTTTTCCACCGTTTGACGCACGGCCGCGTGGGGTGACGCAAAGATGGCGTGCGCCACGTTGTCGCTGATGTTGATGGTGATGCGCAGTGGGCCCAATTCCGGGGGGTCCAGGCGCAGTTCGGCCGTATGCGGCATGTTGTGTCCGCCCTGCGTCAACGAAATGAACTGACGGCTGAAGTCGGTTGACCACTGCGGGCTTTGCAGCGGTGTGGCAACGGCGGGCTGCGCGGTCGTGAAGGGCAAGGCGTGGGGCGCAGGATTGTTCATGACCTGCACGGCCTGCATGGTGGCCGCAAATGAACCGTTGGCCGGTGTGTTGGCTGGTTGCGTGGCATCTGGGGCGAACGCGGCGGTGTCGGCCAATCGGGTTGCTGCGGTATCGGATCCGGCGGACACGCCAACAGCGGCTGCGGCTGCGGCGGCTGGGGACGACGCCGCTTTGCCGGAGGCGGGCTCTGGCTTCTGGGACTGCGCTGCAAGCTTGGCCTGTTGCGCGCCGGTCAAGGCCATGGCCTTGTTGCCGGTCGCCAACGCCGGGGACGCGGGAAGGGGCGCGGCGAGGCCGGCGACCGAGGCCTTGGCCGTTATTGCGGTATCTGTTCCCTTGGTTGGTAATGCGGCCGTGGCGGCCAACGGCAGCGAGGCTGCAGTCTTGTCCACAGCGTCCAGCAGCGTCTGGGCCGGCAACGGTGTTTCTGTCTTGGCCGGTGCATCGGTCAATGCGCCTGGCAAGACCTTGGCTTGGGCATCTGTCAGTGTGGGCGCTGCGCCGCGTGCCGTGACAGGGTGCTGGGCGGCAGCGGCCGCCTGGCTGGCGATGTCGAGCGCAATTTGCGGCAAACCCAGGCCTTGTTCGGCAGCTGCTTGCGCCTGCGCGGCGGCCTGCGTTGCGGCTGCGGGTTCGTCAGGCGCGGCTTTGTCCGCTGCCGGCGCCTTCTTGTCGCCCGGCTTGCCCGTAGTGCCGGCTGTATTGGGTGTGCCCGCTGCGGGCGTGCCGGAGGCGGATGTTTTGGCGGCCGCTTGCCGGGTAGTTTGTTGACCGGTCAGCACGGCGGAAAAACTGGATTCATGGGCCTGGCCCTGGCCATCGGTTTGTTGGTTGCGCGCGGCACTGCTGGAAGCAGGTGGCAAGGCAGCGGAGATGGAAGGTGTTTGCATGGCTGGCCTTGATTAATGTGTGTGATGCAGACGGCGGTAAATGGTTGCCGAGACTTCATCGCTGGCACGTTGTTCGATTCGGTTGTCGCGCACCGCCTGATGCTGAACTTGGCGTTCGCGCAGCGCTTCGAAGGAGTTCAGGCGGCGCTTCTGCGCATACCATTGCTGGCGGCCTTGTTCCATGCGCGCGTCTATCTGTGCAACTACGCTATTTTGCTGCGAAATGGCCTCGTCCAAAGTGGCGATAAACTGCCTGAAATTGTGGTAATTCGATGCCGACACGCCCGATTCGGCCGATTTCTGCAGACGGTCGGCGTAATCCTGGCGGTAGACCAGCAACGTCTCCAATTGGGTTTCGGCGTTGCCGCGGTCCGTTGCCAGCTTGCGCAAGAGCTTGCCGGCCTCGTCCACGCCTTGCACCGCCAGGTCGATCAGGGTGGCAATAGACGACGCGCTAGCCATGGTTCATTCCTTTTCTTTGCGTACCCGGCGCCGTCGCGGCGCCTTGGCCCAGCAGTCCGTCGAGTTCATGGACGGACAGCGCGTAATCGACCCGTGTCTCTATGCCTTGCTGCAGATAGCTTTCCAGCCATGGGTATTTCTCGATGGCCTCGTCGATCTGGGCGTCGTTGCCAGGCGCATACGCGCCGACCGCGATCAAGTCATGGTTGCGCTGGTAGCGCGATAGCATTTTCTTGAACTTGTGGACGAGCGTGAATTGCTCGGGCGGCACAATTGCCGACATCACGCGCGATATGGACGCTTCGATATCGATGGCGGGGTAGTGGCCGGATTCCGCCAGGTTGCGCGACAACACGATATGGCCGTCCAGAATGGCTCGCGCCGCATCGGCAATGGGATCTTGCTGGTCATCGCCTTCGGTAAGCACGGTATAGAAGGCCGTAATGGATCCGGCGGGTAAATTGCCGATAGGTGCTCCATTGCCGGCGCGTTCCACCAGCGCGGGCAACTTGGCGAAGACGGACGGCGGGTAGCCCTTCGTGGCCGGCGGTTCACCGATGGCAAGCGCGATTTCGCGCTGCGCCATGGCGTAGCGCGTGAGCGAATCCATAATCAGCAATACATGCTTGCCCTGGTCGCGAAACGTC
>CAZONP010000229.1:0-2391 GCA_964581155.1 uncultured Candidimonas sp.
CGGTGGCCGGCCAGCACCGCGACCATGCCGCAGAGTGGCTATTGGAACTGAATGGGCGGCTGCGCGAACAACCGTACTTATTCGGCGAAAGTATCAGTTTGGCCGATGCGGCCATAATGCCTTTTGTAAGGCAATTTGCGGCGACAGACCGGGACTGGTTTGGCCGCCAGCCCTGGCCTGCGTTGCAACAATGGCTGGAGGCGTGGTTGCAGGGCCGGCTATTCGAGTCCGTAATGATACGGGTGCCGGCCTGGCACCCAGGGGCGCCGCGCCAATTTATTCCATGCCCGGAATAACCGTTGAAAAGCCATTGTCCACGTGCGTGATCTCGCCCGTAATGCCTGCAGCCAGATCCGACATCATGAACGCAGCCACATTGCCCACGTCGTCTATGGTGACGTTGCGACGCATGGGCGCATGGGTTTCAACGTACTTGAAGATGGCCGTGAAGTCTTTGATGCCGCTGGCGGCCAAGGTCTTGATGGGACCGGCGGAAATGCCGTTGGCGCGAATGCCGCGTGGACCCAGCGCTGCGGCCAGATATCGGACGCTGGCCTCGAGGGAGGCCTTGGCCAGACCCATGGTGTTGTAATGGGGAACGACTTTTTCGGCACCCAGATAGGTTAGGGTCAGCACCGAGCTTTTGCGGCCTTCGAGCATGGGCAGGGCAGCCTTGGTCAGTGCCGGGAAGCTATAGGCCGAGATATCGTGCGCGACCCGGAAGGCTTCGCGCGAAAAGCCTTCCAGCAAGTCCCCGTTCAACGCTTCGCGCGGCGCGAAACCAATGGCGTGGACCAAGCCGTCAAGGCCGTCCCAGTGAGTTTGTAGTTCCTGGAATGCGTTATTGATTTGGTCGTCTTCGCCGACATCACAGGGAATGACGATGTTGCTGCCCATTTCCGCTGCGTAGTCGGTAACGCGTTCTTTGAAGCGTTCGCCGACATAGGTGAAGGCAAGTTCAGCGCCCTGCGCCTTGCAGGCGCGTGCAATGCCGTAGGCGATGGAACGGTTGGATAGTACACCCGTAATCAGGATGCGCTTACCTTGTAGGAAACCCATGTAGAAAATCCTTTGTTCTTGATATGAGAGTTAGCCGCGTATGCTTGTTCCGGGTACGCGCAGGCGCTTACCCTGGGACAGGCGGTCGCCCTTCAGGTTATTAAGTTTGCGTAATTCGGTGACTGACGTATTGTATTGCCTTGCCAGTGCGAAAAGGGTGTCGCCGCGTTTGACCTTGTGGGTGCGCACGTTTGCCGGGCGGCGCAGTACGACGACATCCTTGTTCCCGCGCCGGGCCGATGGGGCCGCGCTTGGGGAATTTGCGTCGGACGTTTGAAACGACGCCAACTGGATCCCGCCCGATTGTCCCGCCGCCGGCACGATCAGTGTTTGCGCCAGTGCCCGCGTTTGCTTGGAACCCAGGCCGTTCGCGGCGCGCAGCTTGCCAAGGCTTATACCATGTTTTTTGGCAATAGCCGCATAAGATTCGCCGCGCGTGCTTCGATACGTTTGCCATGTGCTGAGTTTGCCTTGGTAGGCTTCCAGGTTGGCATTGAAAATGTCCACTTTATTGGTGGGCAGAAGCAGGACGGGTTCGTGTTCGGCCAGGATAATGGGCCGATTATGCGACGCGTTGAGCGACTTGAAATCTTCGACCGACATTTCGGCCAATTCCGCGGCCACGGCAACGTCCATGTCTTGGGTTTTCTTCACCGTGGTGAAGTACGGCGTGTTGCTGACCGCCGGCAAGGTAATGCCGTACTTCTTCGGATTGGTGATGATGTTCTTAATGGCCTGCAGCTTGGGTACGTAATTGCGGGTTTCGTCCGGCATGCGAATGCTGGCATAGTCGGCCGGAATGCCGGCTGCCGCGTTCTTTTCCATGGCGCGCTTGACGGACCCTTCGCCCCAGTTGTAGGAGGCCAAAGCCAAATACCAATCGCCCTGAAAGTCGTATAAATACGTCAGGTAATCAAGCGCGGCGTGGGTGGAAGCAATGGGGTCGCGCCGCTGGTCACGCCACCAGTCCTGCTCCAACTTATAGTGCTTTCCAGTGCTGGGAATGAATTGCCATAGTCCCGACGCTTTCGCATGCGAATACGCCACGGGGTTGTAAGCGCTTTCCACGAAAGGCAGCAGGGCCAGTTCAGTGGGCAAGCCGCGCCGGTTCAGTTCGTCGACAATGTAATACAGGTATTTGCCGGCGCGTTTGCTCATGAGCAACACGGATTCGGGGTGCGACGCGTAATAATCGGTCCAGCGCTCGGTCAGGTCGCTATTAAGATTGGGTATGGCAAAACCGCGTCGAATACGGTCCCACATGTCGCGCGGCGGGTGGGTAAGGTCGATCGTTCGCGAGGTTTCGGCGGCGGTGTAGGTCTTTTTGTCCGG
>CAZONP010000229.1:2491-4394 GCA_964581155.1 uncultured Candidimonas sp.
GACGCCGCTTCCCACCGTTGCTGCAAAGCCGTGTTATCGGGTTCTACTTGAAGCGCCCAGCGCAAATTCGCCAGAGTGTACTCATGACCGCAACATACAAGTGTATCTGAAGGTAATGCACGTAGTTTACCCAGAGAATTCACCATTTGGGTTGGACTGCCCTCGAACAGCCGACCACAACCTGCCGCAAACAGCGTGTCGCCACAAAAAACCACGGATTCACCTGTGTCCATTTGCCCAAAATACGCTATGTGACCAGCCGTATGGCCGGGTATGTCCAGGACTTGAAGGCTTAGGCCAACGCGCGGCAATTGTACCGTATCGCCTTCGCGCATCGGGTGATCGCAGGCGGGCAGGCTTTCCGTTGCCGGACCGTAGACGGGGGCATGCGTTCGCTGTTGTAATGCAAGCACTCCGCCGACATGGTCGCCGTGGTGATGAGTCAGTAAAATGGCGTCGAGCGTAAGCCCGTGCTGGTCAAGCATGGCCTCTACCGGAGCGGATTCGCCCGGATCGACCACAATAGCATGGCCGTCTTTGCACACCATCCATATATAGTTGTCGGTGAATGCGGGCACCGGTATAAGTTTTGTATTTTCCATAACGCAACGGGAGTTGATGTGCAGGACGATGAACCTATTGTTGTGGAACTTGCCCGGTGGCTGGAAACAGCGCCGGGCCAATATGTAAAAGCATGGGAGCAAAAGCAGATTGACGGCATGGTGGTCAATGCCTTCGGCTATCATGCCATACAAATAGGGCTCCCGCACTGGGATTTGTTATCGGCAAATCGCATACCGTACAAGGGCAATGCCGCCGGGCTGCTCGAAACCGGCGCCGAACGCGCCGTTGCCATTATCGCCGATCCCGAATACCTGCCTTTCGATACCCAAAGTATCGATTTGCTGGTGTTACCTCACGTTCTTGAATGTTCGTCCGATCCGCACCGCGTCCTGCGCGAAGCCGAGCGGGTGCTAATGCCCGAGGGGCGGGTGGTCATTTCCGGGTTCAACCCCTGGAGCCTGTGGGGCGGACGCGATCGGATCCCGGGTCTGGATCCCCTTATGCCGGTTCCCGCCCACATGCAAGTGTCATTGGCGCGCCTCAAGGACTGGTTCAAGCTGCTGTCCTTCGAAGTTGACCGTGGCCGATTCGGTTGCTACGCCCCGCCCTGCACCAGTCAGGCGTGGCTGGACCGATGGGCGTTCATGGAACCGGCGGGCGACCGTTGGTGGCCGGTGTGTGGGGCAGTGTATGTGGTGTCGGCGGTCAAGCGCGTATCGGGCATTCGCCTGGTGGGGCCGGAATGGAAAAAGGCCCGCAAACGCGTGCGCCGTCAAGCAGTAGTTACGGGGTTTCAATGAGTCGTAGTCAAGTGGATATATGGACAGATGGCGCCTGCAAAGGCAACCCGGGCATGGGCGGATGGGGCGCGCTGTTGCGTCAGGGGCGTCATGAGAAAATTTTGTATGGGGGCGAAGCCGGTACGACCAATAACCGCATGGAACTAATGGCGGTCATTGAAGCTCTCAAGGTCTTGAAGCGTCCGTGCGATGTGGTCGTTCACACCGACTCCCAATACGTGCAGAAGGGCATGAGCGAATGGCTGGTCAACTGGAAGCGGCGCGGGTGGCTGACGGCGGACAAAAAGCCGGTGAAGAACGCGGACCTATGGAAGCAACTGGACGAACAAGTGGCCGAACACGTCCTGACATGGCGCTGGGTACGAGGCCACGCCGGCGACCCCGGCAACGAGCGCGCCGATGAGCTTGCCAATATGGGCGTCGAGCACGCAAGGGCGCTGCTTGCCAACAAAAGGGTGCAAGGGTGACGATTCCAGTGCTACAGTCGCAAATTGTGTCCAATAGCCACGCTTCGCAATGAAAACTTCCACGGCCGGTTT
>CAZONP010000230.1:0-4356 GCA_964581155.1 uncultured Candidimonas sp.
TCATGAGGCCCTGTTGGCGGCCTGCGACTCGAAGTGGCTCCTCAGCATGGCCGGCATGCTGCGGGATCAAACGGCGCGGTACCGCCACTTGTCCATCCGCGCCTCCACCTACGCGGCGGACGGCGCCGCCCCGCCGCCAAAACGCGATGTCCATGCCGAGCACCAGATGCTGCTCGACGCGGTGCTGGACCGAAACGCGGAACGCGCCTGCCAGCTATTGGAAGAGCATTTCAACACCACCACTCAGCTCGTCATGCGCACCGCGTTCTGAAACGCGGTCCTTGCGCCAAGACGCGGACATCGCATCGCGTCATTGGGATGGGCGGGAAAATAAGAAAAAAGCCGGCCGGCGGCCAAGACGATGACGTGAGATTCGATGGTCGGGGCGACATGATTCGAACATGCGACTCCTGCGTCCCGAACGCAGTACTCTACCAGGCTGAGCTACGCCCCGATTTCTTCTTGAAGCTTGTCACCCTGCGCGCCAATCAAACCACGCCACATTGCAACAACGGGATTTTTACCGATCGCGTTCAACCGCGAAAGTACAAAATTCTAACAAAGATTCCAGATGAACGGAAATGGGATACGCGGCCAGTGCCTGGCGGGCCAGTTCGGCCTCGGCAATAGCGGCCTGGCGCGTGAATTCCAGCGCGTTGGTGTCTTGTATGGCCTGGGCCACGGCGGTAAAGTCGGCCTCGCCGCTACGTATGGCGTCTTGTATTAATTGCCGCTGCTCGGGCGTACCCACTTCCATAACGCGTATCAGCGGCATGGTGGGCTTGCCCTCGCGCAAGTCGTCTCCCACGTTCTTGCCCAACGCTTCGACGTCGCCGCTGTAATCCAGCACATCGTCGATAAGCTGGAACGCGGTGCCCACGTGCCTGCCGTAGGCGGCGGCGGCCTCTTCCTGCTCGGCCGAGGCGCCGGCAATAATGGCGCCCACTTGTGCGGCGGCTTCGAACAGCTTGGCGGTCTTGTAGCGCACCACCTGCAGGTAACGCTCCAGCGAGACGTCGGGGTCGTGCACATTCAATAGTTACAGGACCTCGCCCTCGGCGATAACCGTGGTTGCCGCCGACAACACGGACATGGCCGGCATGGAGTTGGACTGGACCATCATTTCGAAGGAGCGCGAATACAGGTAGTCGCCCACCAGAACGCTGGCGGCGTTGCCGAACACCGCATTGGCGGTGCTGCGCCCGCGCCGCATGTCGGATTCGTCGACCACGTCGTCGTGCAATAAGGTGGCGGTATGAATGAACTCCACCACCGCAGCAAGCAAATGGTGCTTGTCGCCTTCATAACCGAGGGAATTGGCGACCATGAGCACCATGGCGGGACGCATGCGTTTGCCGCCCGCGCCGACGATATAGTCGCCAATGGTGCGTATAAGGACAACGTCTGAATCCAGGCGGGCGCGTATGACCGCATCGACACATTTCATGTCGTTGGTAATGGGGGCAATCAACTCGGGGAGGTTCAAGGCGCAATCCGGCGGTAAGTGGGGCTGTTCAATGATGTGTGCAGTCAACGCTGGATTATACGTGACGTAAATTACCGGCGGCCACCGATAGGCTCAGCCAAATTGGCGATAATGCGTCTTTACTTGAGAATTGTTCCTGGAGACACCTGTGACAGCCATTGACCTGAGCACGCTTATTGGTCGCGCCGAGCGCGTTCTAGCCCAACTGGAGGCATGGCTTCCGCCCGCCCCGCCCGACATCGACTGGTCGGCTCACGCCTACCGGTGGCGCAAACGCGGTGCCCGGGGCTGGCTCGACGCCGTCGCGCATATATCCACCATACACGCGCACGATCTGCAGCATATTGAACGCCAGAAGGACATTATTGACCGCAACACGCGGCACTTCCTGCATGGCAAGCCTGCTAACAATGTACTCATGACGGGCGCCCGGGGCACGGGCAAGAGCTCCCTGGTCAAGGCCATGCTGGCCGCCTACGGCGAAGACGGCCTGCGCCTGATCGAGGTCGACAAGGCCGACATGGGCGACCTGGGCGATATCGTCGACCTGGTCAGCACGCGGGCCGAGCGCTTCATTATTTTTTGCGACGATCTGTCGTTCGAGGAAGGGGAACCCGGCTACAAGGCCTTGAAGTCGGTGCTGGACGGCTCCATCAGCGCCTCGGGCGAGAATGTGCTTATTTACGCCACGTCGAACCGGCGCCACCTCATGCCGGAATACATGAGCGAAAACCTGGGCGCCCGCCACCAGGCCGACGGCGAAATCCACCCTGGCGAAACGGTCGAGGAGAAAATCTCCCTGTCCGAGCGCTTCGGCCTGTGGTTGTCGTTTTATCCGTTCAAGCAGGACGACTACCTGGACATTGTTTATTACTGGCTGAAAGAACACGGGTGCTCGCCCGCCGAAGTCGACGCCTCGCGCACGGAAGCGCTGCAGTGGGCATTGGAGCGCGGATCGCGCTCGGGCCGCGTGGCCCGCCAATTTGCACGCGACTGGGCCGCCCGGCATGTCTAAACCGTTCATCGATGTCGCCGCCGGCCTGATACTGCGGGCCGACGGTTCCTTGCTGCTCGCGGATCGCCCGGAAGGCAAGCCGTGGTCGGGCTGGTGGGAACTGCCCGGCGGCAAGATAGAAGCCGGCGAAAGCGTAATGCAGGCGTTATCGCGCGAGCTGAAGGAAGAACTGGACATAGAAATCACCCACGCGACTCCCTGGGTCACCTTCACCCACGAATACCCCAGCAACATCGTGCGGCTGGCTTTCTGCAAAGTCACAGGGTGGACGGGCGAACCCACCGGCATGGAAGGCCAGCACCTGGCCTGGATCGATCCGCACGGGCCATTGACGGTCGGTCCGGTGCTGCCGGCCACCGAGCCGCCGCTGCGCTGGCTGCGCTTACCGGATCGCTACCTGGTCACGGCCATCGGCAACGCGGGCAACCTGCCCGCTTTCCTCGACACGCTCACAGCGGCACTGGTAAATGGGATCAAATTGGTACAGTTTCGCGAGCCAGGCTGGGACGATGAGCAGGTGTTCGAAAAAGTGCTGCATGCATGCCATGAATACGGCGCCCGTTGTCTCGTCAATAGCTGCCACCCGGAGTCGTGGTGGAAAAAGGCTGACGGCGTACATTTACGCGCGGCCGACGCACAGCAACTTGCGTCAGACAAGCGTGCCGTTCACAAGAATGGGCTGGTTGGCGTCTCGGCCCATACGCCAGAAGAACTGGCGGTGGCCCGCACGTTGAACGCCGACTTTGTCGTGCTGGGGCACGTGCTGGATACGCCATCGCATCCGCAAGCGCCCGGCATGGGCTGGGACGCATTCACCAGCCTGGCGGCGCAGGCCGGACTGCCCGTGTTTGCCATCGGTGGCCAGTCGGCGGACACACTGGAAATAGCCAAGCAACATGGCGCACACGGAATTGCCGGAATACGGCATATTGCGTGTGCGCGGTAAGCAATAAGCTACTTTTGCGCGTTTCGTGCAGCGTCCTGGATGCTGTCGCCCACTTTCTGGATCTGGTCGCCGGCGGCGCCCATGGTCTTGTCCAGTTCCTTGCCCGCCCGTTCAGCCGGCCCTTCCTCTTTCTGGCAACCGGCAAGCGCCATTACCAACATACCCATTGCCACAGCGGCGACTGCCTTGCTTTTAATCATCATGAATAGTGCCTCTTAACATCGTTGACTACAAAATAAATACTGTTGCGCAGTTAACATCAACCATCACATGCGCCACGCTATACCAGGAGCTGACATGACCGTAAAAATCCGTCTCGACAAGTGGCTATGGGCGGCGCGCTTTTACAAAACGCGCAGCCTGGCCGTGCAGGACATCGGGAAAGGTCGTGTACTGGTAAATCAACTACCCGCCAAACCGTCGCGCGAAATTGCTGTCGACGATCTGATCAGTATTCGCAAAGAAGATCCAGCCACCGTCGTCCGCGTACGTGCGCTAAGCAGTATACGGGGTCCGGCGCCCGCCGCCCGCCTTCTGTATGATGAAACGCCCGAAAGCGTGGCCGCGCGCGAACACGCGGCCGAAATGCGGCGTCTTGCGCCTGAACCGGCACGCGACATCGAAGCGGGCCGCCCCACCAAGCGTGACCGCCGGCTCATCGACCTGCTGAAAAGATAGCAATCCGATGCCGGGGTGCACGCACTACGCACGCTTACTGGCTGGCATCCCACCCTCCGCCCAGCGCGGCAATCAGCTGCACGCTCGCCACCAGCCGGTCGGCGGTCAACTGCAGGGCCGCGCGTTCGGTGCTTAATGCGGTCGTTTCCACCTGAACCACGCTCAAGTAATCGATCAGCCCGGCTTCGTACTGATTCTGCGTCAGGCGCAGCGACTCGCGCGCGGCCGCCA
>CAZONP010000231.1:0-454 GCA_964581155.1 uncultured Candidimonas sp.
CACGATAGATGGTCCGAGCAGTGGCTTCTGAGGATGGTGTCTTGTTCTGTACGGATGATCTGTCAAGAGGGGGGCTGCTTCTGCGATCCTGCCCAGCTCATGAACGGCGTGGCCTTGAAGGTTCGGGCTACCTGGGGGCGGATGGGTATGGCGGTTTCGCATGGTGAATCGTAGCGGGCTAGTGGATCAAGGACCGCAAACGACCCGAAGCGGGATCTAATTTATGAGCGAGATAACCGACACCACCCCGCTTGCGAAAGCCTGGCACTCAGCAAAAACCCTACTTGCCCAATAAATTCTTCAGCCGAGCAATATTATTTGAATAGTTAACGATATAGCTCCCAAACGGGTGCGTCATTGACGTGCCTTGGTCTATCCATCGTTTTAAATTCCATCCAAGGTCAAGCAGGTCTGAGGCGGCAAAAACAAACTCCAACGTATCGATGATAAAAGC
>CAZONP010000231.1:464-4347 GCA_964581155.1 uncultured Candidimonas sp.
TGGGGTTCTTTTGATAGTCAAACGACTGCGGACTACCGTGCACATAGTGATTGCGTGCAATAACAGCATGATTACAAGGCAGGTAGATATCTGGAAACTTGCTGTCAGCCGCCGCAACGACTTTATCTGCCCTATGATATATCTTGTCGCGCAGACTAGCTTTACCAATGCGCCCCAAGGCCGAAAGGACTGACTGCCTAGCAGAACTTTCTGGCAGGCCTTTGAAAACATTGCGGCATTGCGTAACAGCCGCGCTTAACGATGCATCAATTTCCTTATCTTTAGGCGCATGACTCTCCGGCAGCAAATCAAACATATTCGCTGCACCAACTATACGATTTATGCTATAGCTTCCGAAAAATGCAGTTGCAAACCGCGCCCTTGGATCTCCCATAGTCTCCACGCTATCCATCCAGGCCGTCACCACTCTAGCGAATTCTTCAGAATTACGATCTGGGGAAAGAAGAACGTCGTTCAAAATGACTTTTGAATCATGCATAACACGTTCGTTGCAAAGACTCCAATACAGATGTGCTGTCTGAGGAATGTCGTGCATGGACTTATTGGAGCGACAAGCCAGCTCTAACTCAATCCAACGATAACGCTGACGATGCCCGAGACTCAGCTCAAAAAAACTATGTAAAGTTTGGAGGGCATCAATTGCTACGTCTAGTGATTTAGGTTCTACAAATTCAATACCGGCAGCAACTTCATTACTAATCCCAATCCCAGCAGCACTTCCCTCGCTGTGAGAAGTTCGGTTATTTAATAATATTTTCCCAATTTTTGATTTGCTCGCCATGATTTCCCACACACCGCTGAAATACAGAAGGTGCGGATCATCACCGATCTCAGGCTCAAAAGTTTGTTTTGGCCAGCCATATCTCTCCGCGATCAACTCTTGGCGCTTGTGATCCATTTCTAGAATATGGCGAACCTCATCTACACCCGGCCTTAATGATTGGAAGTTCATGCTTCCGCTTAGAAGATAGTTAAAGTTATGGAAATGGTAGCGAACCGCTTTAATAAGAGGCTCCCCAGAACGAATGAAATCTTCACCCACGACGACATAGTGCGGAAAGAAATCACTTTCGAACTGCGAAATCCCATCTAAACAATGCCGCCTTGTGCTGCGAAGAATACAGCCCAGAAGCGAAGCTTTTTTACCGTCACTCAGTATGCCGTGAATATCTAAACATTCAGCTTCGGGGCGTTTCCAGGGATGCTTCCCAACGAGTTTAAGGATAGTTTCCGCGCCGGAAACATTTAGCAATCCAGCGAACTGACTGTCGGTCGAAAGAAAGATACCTTTATAATTTTCGTGCGTCAGCATGGAGGAATTTAATTTGGCAGGTGAGTAAGATAATGACTAATAAGGGAACAGATTTATTTCCCCACAGTACGATACAGGCCCGGGGCGGCCAGCGCTGTTCTGGCCGGGACATGCCGGCTGGACCCGAACAGCGTTATCCACCCTACGCTGTCCGGCCCCATCGTCCAGACGCTATCCACCCCGCGACAGGTTCAGCGCCAGCAGCCGGCGCAGGATCTCCTCGTCGCTTATCGCCGGCGTGTAGTCCGTCCAGCCGTAGGCGTCGGCCACGGCCTGGTCGAGGGCCTTGTGGGCGTTGTCGAGCCAGGCCGGGCGGGCGTTGTAGAGGTTGGTCAGGGTGCGTTTCTTCAGGTCAGCGACGTATTCGGGCTTGGCGATGATGCGTTCGGGGTAACCGGCGACCACTTCCGGCACGCGGTCCACCCACTCGGCCGGATTCAGCCAGTTCTCGCGCAGGCTGGCGAGCCGCTGGGCCGCCGTGGCGATCTTCACCGCAGCCGGCAACCGCTCGGCCTCGACCGGCGGCAGCAGCAGCTCACCCTCGGCCACCGGCTGGCCTTTGGTGTCGGCCGGCGTCAGCCCCGCCGGGAAGGGGAAGGTCTCGAAGGTGCTGCTCGGGGTGTAGCGCGGGTCGTTGCCCACACCGAGGAAGGTGCAAAGTCCGAGCGACCAGAGTTCGTGAAAGCGTGAATGCAGGATGCCGAAGGTGGTGTCGTCGGCGCGGGCAATGGCGATCAAATTCTTGTCCGGCAATACGGGAAGCGCCAACCAAGTGAAGACTCGGTGCTTGGATACTTCCGGGGTAACGAGATAGCGAGGCAAGGCGCGGATTTGCTCCTGCATTTCGGGACGTGGACGCCAGAGTCGCCACCAGTTGTTGCGGAGAGCCGCGAGACTGTTAGTGGCTCGCACCGGCTTCACTTCGCGGACGAGATAGTCGAATGGTTGTTCATAAAGTGACGCCGCCATTTCGTCCATTTCCCAGCCGGTATTTACCAGCCACATATCACGCGGGCGGCGCGTCATATCCATGCCGTTGCGGTATGGGTTTAACACGTCGGAGTTTGGCCGGCCGTTGGGGTTCGTCGGCAAGCACAGCCATTCGCGGGCCAGATCGCCAGGGATGTCGAAGGCACCGGTCTTTTGAATGCCGTTGAATGCGGTTTTGGCATTGCCGGGCAATGGCTGGGCTTGACTCAGATCGACACGATCATGGTCCCCAGCTTCGCTGGCCGTCAGATCGGGATTGATGCGCCCAACTTGCCGCCCATCTAGCCACGCACCGTCTTCCGGCACAGCGGCAGCAAACGCCACCAGCGAAACGCGCACCGCGGCGCCGTCGTTGATCCAGTCCTCGTCGCCCCAGGCGTTGAAGATCGCCAGATCTTCGGCAATGGCATCCAGCACCTTGCGGTTGGCGCCACCCCGGATGCTGTTGGTGGAAACCAGTCCGGCGCGCTGCGTCCGGCCGGCGAGAATCTGCTCGCGGGCCTTGTGGAACCAGTAGCAAACCAGGTCGGCGCCGCCCGGCACTTTGCCCGCGTACAGTTTGCGTAGACGCTCGGTGTACTCGGCGCCCAGCTCGCCGCGCATCCTCTTGTCGCCGAGAAACGGCGGGTTGCCGACGATCACATCCGCAGCCGGCCACTCGGCCTCACTGCCATCGGCATTCATCAGCGCGTCGCGGTTTTGGATGCCGTCCAGGGTGCGCAGGATGGGGTTGCGGGCGATCGGCTGGCCGTTGCGCTGGCTCCACTGGATGTCGCCGATCCACACGGTGACGCGGGCCAGCTCGGCGGCGTACTCGTTGATTTCCAGGCCAAGAATGTTGACCGGGCCGACCTCGATGCCGATCTGTCGGCCGAAGCCGAGCAGTTCGGCGTCCACCTGGGCGGCGTGTTCCAGATCCTTGAGGGCGTGCATGGCCAGGTACAGGAAGTTGCCGGAACCACAGGCCGGGTCCAGCACGCGGAAATTTCTCAGGCGCTCCAGATAACCTTGGAAGGCCACCATCGCGGCCTTGTAGGGCGCCGTACGCGGCCCCTTGCCTTGGGCGGCCAGCAGCAGCGGCTTGACAGCTTCCCACTCGGCGGCCAGTGGCTCGACGATCAACGGGCGGATCAGCTTGGCGATGGTTTCGACATCGGTGTAGTGCGCGCCGAGCGGCGCGCGGGCGTCCGGGTCCAGGCCACGCTCGAACAGGGTGCCGAAGATGGTTGGGTCGATGGCGCGCCAGTCGAGCGTTTCCGCCGCATCGCGCAGTGAGGCCAGTTCATCGGCCTCCAGCGAGGGCACATCAATGACCTTGAACAGCCCGCCGTTGAACCACGCGATGTCGTCGTTACCGTAGCTGCCGCCGTTTTGCATGGCGATGAACAGGTTGGAGATACGCTTGCCGGCGCGCTCGGCGTCATCACGGGCGCTTTTCAGGATGGCGGTGAAAATCTGCGGGTCGCCGCTGATACCCTCGTGCAACAGCCCTTCATCCTCGGCGTACATGCAGAAGATGCACTGGATCAGGAAGTGGGCGACCTGCTGGCTGTCCAGCCC
>CAZONP010000232.1:0-4295 GCA_964581155.1 uncultured Candidimonas sp.
GCGGAATATGAGTTCGCCTTCGCGGCCCGCGTCGCAGGCGTTGATGACGGTGTCGACATCCTTGCGCTTGAGCAGCTTGATCAACAACTTCAGACGTTCGGCCGACCGTTTGTCGGTAGGCCCCAAATCGAATTGCGGCGGTATGACGGGCAGATGCGCAAAGCTCCACTTGCCGCGCACCGGATCGTTGGGCGCAACCAGGCTAAGCAAGTGCCCAATGCTGGAGGCCAGCACGAATTTGTCGCTTTCGAAATAGTCGCCTTCCCGGGCGAAACCGCCCAGGGCGCGCGAGATGTCTAAGGCAACCGAGGGTTTTTCGGCAATTATCAAGGTCTTGTTCATGGATTTCCAGTAACTGCATTTCTACAGCAATAGCGCGGATGATACGGGCTGGGAATCGGACTATGCAAGTCCACGGCCCGTAACAGTCGGTTTTTATGCTTTGGTCGCTAGTGTACGTGGAAGCGGGGCGGTCCAGTATTTAAGACAGCTCAACGGTCATGGCGTTGTCCGCATTTAGAACCGGGTCTGCACGCCCATCATGAATATTTCCCGTTGGTTGTCGTTGAACGCCACATTGGATCGATTGCGCGCATGCATGTATTGCGTTCTGATGGCCAGGTTGCGGCCGGCCCACTGGCTAACGTCCCACAGTGCCGTCAAACCGAAGGTTTGTTGGCGATCATCGCGCGCATCGGGGAAGAATGCCATCGGTCGATCATACGTGACGTTGGTGTAGCGGTAGTTCGCGATAAATTCCAGATTGTGGCGCGCTTTCCACACGGCATAGACCGATGGGCCGTTAGTTCGCCGCGAAAACACGTCGTCGGTCGCGTGTTCGCGCTGCAGTACGTATTCGACTCCCAAGTTCCAATTGGGAATCAGTTGGGTATTGGCACCCAGGCTGGCATGTACGCCCTTCGCATCGCGCCGCCTGTCCGCCTGCGCCCGGCGATCGAAATAGCCGCCGCTTAAGGTCAGGTTTACCTTGGGCAGGACGGCCTTCGAAACGCGCCCCACCAGACCTGTAGTGGCTTCCTGCACACGACTGTCCTGGCGTAAATAGCGGACACTCGGTTGTATGCTGGCGGACACGCCGTGTCGTTGGTTTCGATAAATCAGGGCCGTGGCAAGTGTGAGGCTGTCATTGGTGAAGTTTGCGTCGTCGAAATAATCGGTGCGGGATACCCCGCCCTGGAACAGCAGGGAGAAACTGGGATTCAGCCGATGGGTGTAGCTGCCGTTAAGGCTGGTATTGGCGCCCCAGGACGATTTGGGCATGGCGTCCGGAACCAGCCGGAACTGTATGGGCGTTGTACCGATCACGGCGGGAACAATGTCGGACGTGGGGCCGCCATTGATGTTCGTGTCGTGAACAAGCCCGGCGAATAGCTCCATGGCCCACGGTTTGCCTGCCGTGCCGGCGATCACCGCAGCCGGATCATTGGCGCCCAGACGTTCCGCGAGACTGCGCATGATAGGCGAGGCTTCATCGGCCGGACCCAGACGGGCCGCATCCGCGAAGAGCGGCCCCGCGAGCGCCGGTTGGCCGTTCTTCAGATACAAGGCGGCCAGCTCGGCTCGTGGCCGTGGGGCGTCGGGGAGCAGGGCGATGAGCTCGCGGTAGTAGGCAATGGCCTGCTCAGTGTTGCCCAAAGCTTGCGAACAGCGCGCCAGCAAGTACACACTATCGGCATCCGCTGCCTTGCCTGCGCTGCTTTCGCCCTTCAGTATGCGGCAGGCCACATCGGGGCGGTTCTCTTCCAGCATCAGTTGCGCCAGGGCATTGCGTTTGACGGCAGCGCTGTATTGGCTGCCGACCCGGCTGGGCGATACGGTGCTGCCTTGGGCTGCTGCTGAACTCGTCGCCAGCGCGACAGACATGGCTAAGGCCGTAAGCGTCACTAACGGCGCTGTGGCGCGCCGGCCGGCGTGATTGATTTGCATGGGTGTTTCCAGTGCCTTAGCGTTTGCCGTTGAATGTGCCATTCGGGGCACCATGGGAGCCTGCATCAATTCCCCATGTGCCGCCAACTTCCTCGGCGCTAGGCCCATAGAATTTACCCGCCAGTTCGCCGGAATTGATATTCTGTGAGTTGGGGCCAGAGCCATAGGTTCCGTCAACTGTTTCGGCATAAAGATTACCGCCAGGAGCTTGGTAAAGCTCGAAGTTGGCAAAGCCCATGGAATGGTCAAAGTTTATGGTGGCATCGACGCGTCCGCCCGATGCCATTGAGGCAAAGTCCACACTCATCGTCAGTGCCCCGCCGATCGCGGCGCCACTCTCAAACGAGCCATCTGCGCGGCCGGTGTAGGTCCCGACCTGACCTTGTACGCCGCTAAAGTCCGTCGTAATGTAGCCCGCATCAAAGTACGGATACATGGAGCCGGCGGCTGCAAGCTCGTACGACTCCTGCACCAGCCGGTCGATCAGGACTTCATTGGAAAGTGGATCGGTGCGTTCAAGACCATCTGCAGGCTCCGGTGGTACGTCTCCATCGGGTGCGCCGGCGCTTTGGCCGCCGTGTTCATCGGCCCGGTTCGCCGCAAGCATACCGGCCAGGTCCTGGGGCGTTACCGCGCTTTGGGGACTGACGTCAGCGGGGTTGACCAGGCCTTGCCGCAACGCTTCCTCGCCCAAGATGGCCGCCGCCACGTAGTCTTGTGCCCACGTGTCAGGGGCTTGCGGCTGCGTGCCAGTGGGAAGCTGAGCGCCCAACCCGAGGACCATTACTCTCGCCAATAGCTCCGGGCTTGCAATGGACGATGCGCCAGGAGCAGGGAGCACGGTAGTAGCGGGCCCATTACCCGTGCTGAAGCTGTTGCCGGCAACGCCTGCGGTCCACTGAGGTATTGAAATGTCGCTAAAGGGGCTGACAACTGCAGTGCTGGTGTCCGGCGACAGGCTCATGATCAACGCGGCGACCCGCGCGAATTCGGCACGGGTCATTCCCTCATCAAGGCCGGCGCCGTCGCCTGCGGTTAAAATTCCGGCTGCCACAAGCGCGTCGAAACGATTCTGGGCGGCTGATTCCTGACCCTGCGCGAACGTCGCGCACAAGCTGGAAAAGAATAGGACGCCTGCGTACTTCAATAATGTTTTCACCGGGTCTCCTGGTGCGAGCCGGGCGGCGTCGTGCAAAGCCGGGTAACATTCGCTCGCTTATTATGTTTTTTTGCAGCAAAAATTGTCTGAGGCGCAATTTAGCCTGTGAACTTGATCGAAGTCAAGTTTAAGTTTATACAGAGCCTGACCCGAGCGACATGTTAAAAAGGTCACCAACGACGTGCCTGAAAACGGCGTGTCGCCGCTTCCCAGAACGCTTCCACATCCCGCACCGCCAAGGCCTCGAACCCCAAGGCCTGCCATGCTTTGTTCAACGTCCGTACCGGATTCGCCAAATCCAGCGCTGCCGCATGATTCTGCTTCGACAGCTTGCGCCCGTTATCGTCAAGCAATAGAGGTACGTGCATCACGCTCGGATACGGTAGTTCCAGGTGTCTTGCCAAAAGCTGCTGGCGGGCGGTGGAGTCCAGGAGATCCGCGCCGCGCACGATATGCGTAATGCCCTGGTCGCCGTCGTCGACGACAACAGCCAGCTGATAGGCCCACAATCCGTCGGCCCGCTTGATGATGAAGTCGCCGACTTCGCGGCTTACGTCCTGGCGTTGGGGCCCCATCCAGCGGTCATCAAAGCTTTCCAACCCCGCCGGCACGCGGAAGCGCCAGGCGCGAGCCATCCGCCCCGGCGGCAGGCCATCCCGGCACGTGCCCGGATACGGCCCCCAAGGCAGTTCCTGCCGTGTGCAGGCGCAGCCATATACCTCGTTCCGGGCAAGAAGCTGATCGAAGGCCGATTGGTAAAGAGGCAGGCGCTGCGATTGCCAGACCGGGTCGGCGTCCCAATGCATGCCCAGGGCGCGTAGCTGAGCCATGATGACGCGGTCGGCCCCAGGCACCACACGCGGGGTGTCGATGTCTTCGATGCGCAGCAGCCATTGGCCCCCGTGGGCCCGCGCATCCAGATAGCTGGCCATTCCCGCCCGCAGCGAACCGTCGTGCAGGGGTCCGCTTGGGCTGGGCGCGAAACGGCCCCGATAGCCGCCTGTGTCGTTCGGACGCTTACACGCCATGCCAGGCGCACCTGCTTAATGAGATAAGCGCGTGGGGTCGTCGGCCAGCAGCTCTTCGAATACCAGGTGGTCGACCTCGGCTTCCTGGCTCCATAGCACCATTAACGCGATGATCTTGATTTTCTGAAGGGAAATGGGCGATTCATTCGTGGCCTGGGCGC
>CAZONP010000233.1:0-4274 GCA_964581155.1 uncultured Candidimonas sp.
GCGGCCTGATCGGCGTGTTGCTGCACGCCCTGGTGTTGTTGGTCAGGGCTTAGGCACGACCCGGTTATCATTTCTTTAACCATGAACTGACATTTAAAGGAGATATGCGTGAAAGCCATTGGATACACCGCCAACCTGCCGATCGAAGACGATCGCTCCCTGGTCGATCTTGAACTGCCAATTCCCCGGCCCGGCGAACGCGACCTGCTGGTGCGTGTTCACGCCGTATCGGTTAATCCCCGCGATGTTAAGAGCCGGCGGGCATTGGCCGCCAGCAACGACGAGCCGCGCGTCATCGGTTACGACGCGTCAGGCATCGTCGAAAAGGTCGGCGCCGGCGTCACGCTGTTTAAGCCGGGCGATGCCGTCTACTATGCCGGAGACATCACCCGGCCAGGATCCAACGCCGAATTCCAATGTGTGGATGAGCGCATTGTGGGTCGCAAGCCGGTTTCGCTGGACCATGCCACGGCCGCTTCGCTGCCGCTGACGGCCCTTACCGCCTACGAACTGCTATTTGACCGGCTGGCCGTGCCGCGCGACGCCACCCCACCGAGGTCCATCTTTATCCTGGGCGGCGCGGGAGGCGTCCCTTCCATGGCCATTCAATTGGCGCGTCACGCCGGGCTTACCGTGGTGGCCAGCGCATCCCGGCCCGAAAGCGAGCAATGGGTGCGCAACCTGGGAGCGCAGCATGTGGTCGATCACACCAAGCCGCTGGACGTCCAAATTAAAGCCCTTGGCATCGGCACGATGGACTACATCATTTCAACGCATACCAGCACCCGCGCCTGGGAGGAACTTTCCCGCGTTATCACGCCACAAGGGCGCTTCGGCCTGATCGACGACCCCGAGCCGTTGGACTTGCGCCTCTACAAGATGAAATCGGTGTCCATCCATTGGGAAGCCATGTTCACCCGCCCCATGCAGAACACGCCCGACATGATCCGTCAGCACGAGATTCTGAACGATGTGGCCGACTTGATCGACAGTGGCGCCATTCGCGCCACGGCTACGCAAAACCTAGGCGGGATTACCGCCGCAAACCTGCGCAGGGCACATGCACTGATCGAATCTGGCCACACAGTGGGAAAAATTGTCTTATCCGGCTTCTAGTGCGGCGGACTCGTCGAACTCACGTTTCACTTCCAGCAGCCAGTCGCTAAAGGCCTGCACTATTGGTGAATCCCCTTTGTGCTCGGGATACACCAGGCAATAGCGCTTTTCATGCCGCAGTTCCAGGTCGAATGGCAGCACGAGATCATGCCGATGTATTTCGTTATACACATAAAAGCGGGGCACCAGCCCCGCCCCCAACCCTGAGCGTGCCGCCTCGATGATCATGCCATACATATCGAAGCGCATGCCCAGCGCTGAGGCGCCATAGGCGCTGCCAGCCAATTCGAACCAGTGACGCCATGCTTCGGGACGCGAGGCCTTGTGCAGCAAAGGTATCGTGCGCAAATCCTCCGGCGACGCAAGACTGGCCACGTCGAAGAAACCGGGATTAATGACCGGCACTAAGCGTTCCTCGAACAAATCCACCTTGACCACGTCGGACCAACTGGGATGCTCGAAATGCAGGGCCGCGTCGAACTGAGTGTCCTGAAACAAAAAGGGCTTGGCCTGTTCCGTCATGTGGATCGTGATGTTCGGTTGCCTACGTTGAAAATCGCGCAGGCGGGGGATCAACCAGCGATTCGCGAACGTGGGCAACACCGCCAGCTCGAGCACACCGTCATCGCCTTTATTGGCCATCAGAGACAAGGTATGGGCCTCGATATCGGCAAGGCTCTTGCTGACATTCTTCACGTAGGCCCGCCCGGCATCATTTAGGACGACTTGCTTCTTGACCCGAGCGAAAAGTCTGATATCCAAATAGCTTTCCAACCCAGCGATCTGCCGACTAACCGCACTTTCAGTCAAGCATAACTCTGTGGCCGCCCGCGCGAAACTGCCGTGACGGGCTGCCGCCTCGAATATGGCAAGCGCCGTGGTGCTGGGTATCTTGCGTTTCATAAGACCTCCGTGCTTCAGGTTATTGATGCGAAAACCTCATCAACTGTTGAATTTTAATCAGTTTACGCATCATACATGCTCGACCATAATCAGTTCCAACCTACGTTCATATCGACACGTTTACACAGGAGTTCAGAGATGTCGCGTTATCAATTGTTTATCAATAATGAGTGGATCGACCCCCATTCAGCCCAGTGGTTCGACAGCCTGGATCCGTTTTCCGGTGAAGCTTGGGCGCAAGTCCCGCAAGGCGACGCAGTTGACGTAGACCGCGCGGTCAGCGCGGCGTCGGCGGCGTTCTCAGGACCTTGGTCCAAGCTGTCTGCCAGCGATCGCGGCATGCTTCTGCATCGGTTGGGCGCCTTGGTTGAGCGGGATGCGCAACGTCTGGCAGAGGCGGAAAGCCGCGACAACGGCAAGTTGATGAGTGAAGTGTTGGGCCAAGTCAAATACATGGCTAAATATTTCTATTACTACGGCGGCCTGGCCGACAAGATTCAGGGCGCCATCGTGCCGATCGACAAGCCTGGCGTCTTCAACATGGTGCGCTACGAGCCCATGGGCGTGGTGGCAAGCATCACACCGTGGAATTCGTCGCTGCTGCTGACGGCCTGGAAATTGGGAACTGCGCTATGCGCGGGCAATACCATCGTCTGCAAGCCTTCGGAATTTACTTCCGTGTCCTTGTACGAGCTTGCCAAGCTTGTCGTCGAAGCGGGTTTCCCGCCCGGCGTGATCAACGTCATCAGCGGCTTTGGCAAAGAAGTCGGCGAACCCCTGATTTGCCACCCTAAGGTAGCGCGCATTGCTTTCACGGGCGGCGACGAAGCTGGGCGCAAGGTCTACACGACGGCCGCATCCCACCTCAAACGCGTTTCACTGGAACTGGGCGGCAAATCTCCCAATATTATTTTTGACGACGCCGACCTGGATAAAGCAGCCAATGGCGTCATCACGGGTATATTCTCGGCTGGCGGCCAAACCTGCATGGCGGGTTCACGCCTATTACTGCAGGAGTCCATTCATGATGAATTCATCGAACGCCTGCTCAAGATCACGAACGCAGCCAAGATCGGTGACCCCACCGACGCCAGCACGCAGATCGGCCCCGTCGCTACCCGCCCGCAATTCGAGAAAGTCATGAGCTATATCGACATTGCCAAGAAGGAAGGTGCGCGCTGCATAGCCGGCGGCAATGCCCTGAGCGGTCCCGGGTACGGGGCCGGCCAGTTTGTCGAACCAACCATTTTCGTCGACGTGGACAACTCCATGCGTATCGCTCAAGAGGAAGTGTTCGGACCTGTGCTGTCGGTCATCAAATTCAAGGATGAGGAAGATGCCATCCGTATTGGCAACGACATCCGCTTCGGACTGGCTGCCGGCGTGTGGACCAAGAGCCTTCACCGCGCAATGCTGTTGTCGGAAAAACTGCGGGCCGGCACGGTCTGGATCAATAACTATCGCTCCACCAGCTACACCACGCCGTTTGGCGGCTTTGGCGACAGTGGCGTGGGACGTGAAGGCGGTGTAGAAGCAGTCAAGGAATACATGGAGGCCAAGAGCGTCTGGATATCTACTGACCTTGACATGCCGAACCCTTTTGTTCGCCGCTATTAATCCCACGCATCATTGAATGGAGAAAGGTCAATGACCGAAACGGACACACTGAATTTCGACGTGATTGTGGTTGGATGCGGCATCGCCGGCCTGTCCGCCGCAATGTCTGCCATGGAATCCGGCGCCCGTGTTGCCATATTGGAGCGATCCGATGTCGAGGAGCGCGGCGGCCAGACGCGCTGGACGGAAGCCATGATGCGCATGAAAAGCGAAACTGAGGTCGCCGACGACCTGGAAAGTCATTTCGCCGAAAATGCCGGGCACTATCTTGATCCTGAACTGGTTGCAGAAGCCGCGAACGACTACGAAAACTGGCCGTCTATCGTGAAAGTTCTTAACTTCACCGATCCTGAACTGATCAGCACATTGGCCGATCAGGCAGGGCCCACGCTGCAATGGCTCAAGACGTTCGGCGTGCGCTTCGACTCGCAGCCTGGCTACTTCATTACCACCTGCACCACCCGCCTGAATCCGGTCGGCGGCGGCCTTGCTCTTGTCGAAGCCCTGGCCGCGGCGGCGGAGAAAGCGGGTGCCACGTTCTTCTACCGCACGGCGGCAAGACGCCTGCTCCAAGACGAAAACGGTACAGTCATGGGCCTGGAAGCGTACGGCCTGAACAACAAGCGCCTGACACTCAA
>CAZONP010000234.1:0-4271 GCA_964581155.1 uncultured Candidimonas sp.
CTTGTGCTGCTGCCCTTCTGGACGTCGTTGCTGGTTCGCACCACGGCGTGGATTGCGCTGCTGCAGACCAATGGCGTGATCAATTCCGTCTTGCAAGCGGTGGGCATCATCGATCAGCCGCTGGAAATGCTTTACACCCGCTACGCGACCATCATCGCCATGACGCACATCCTGCTGCCGTTCATGGTGCTGCCGCTGTATAGCGTCATGCGGGGCATAGACCCCAGCTACATGCGCGCCGCGCTTTCCATGGGAAGCCGGCCATTCGCCGCCTTCCTGCGTATATTTCTGCCGCTCAGCCTGCCTGGCCTCAGTGCCGGCACGCTGCTGGTGTTCATTATTTCTGTGGGTTACTACATTACGCCCGCCCTGGTCGGCGGTACCGACGGCCAAATGATTTCCAACATTATTGCGTTTCATATGCAGCAATCAAGCAATTGGGGCTTGGCCGCTGCCCTGGGCACATTGTTGCTGGTGCTTATCCTGTCGCTGTATTGGGTGTACGACCGCCTGGTGGGCGCAAGCAATATAAAACTCGGATAAGCCATGGCCATGCAACCCGCTTACTACACCTGGCGCCACAAAGCGGCTGCCCAACTTTTGAAGCTGGTGGCATGGGCGGTGCTGTTTTTCCTGATTCTTCCCATCCTGGTCATTATTCCGCTGTCGTTCAATGCCGAGCCTTTCTTCAGCTTCACCGAAGGCATGGTACGTTTTCAGGCGGACGCCTACTCCCTCAAATGGTATGCGGCGATCTTCAACAGTGACAACTGGCTGCTCGCCATACGAAACAGCTTCTTTATTGGAATTTTCGCCACGCTCATTGCCACGGCCTTGGGTACGATAGCGGCTGTGGGCCTGGCCAGCGACACTATGCCGTTTCGACGCAGCATTACCGCGCTGCTGCTGTCGCCCATGATCGTGCCGCTTATCATCGTGGCGGCCGGTATGTTTTTCTTCTATACGCGGTTCAACCTGGTTGGTAGTTTCGCCGGCCTGATCATTGCGCATGCCGCGCTGGGCGTGCCCTTCGTCATAATCACTGTAACGGCAACGCTGGCTGGTTTTGACCAGTCCCTTTACCAGGCGGGGCTAAGCCTTGGTGCCTCCCCCATCCGGGCATTTCGCGACGTCGTCCTGCCGCTCATACGCCCCGGCGTAATTTCCGGCGCTTTATTTGCGTTCGTAACCTCGTTCGACGAGGTCGTGCTGGTGTTGTTTCTGGCCGGCCCCGAGCAGCGCACCATACCTCGGCAGATGTTCGCGGGCCTGCGCGAACAAATCAATCCCACTATTCTGGCTGTAGCCACGTTGCTTATTATTGTTTCGATTCTGCTTCTTGCCACGCTGGAATTATTGCGCCGCCGATCGGATCGCATCCGTGGCGTTGCCCCGTAAAAACCCCAGTTTTAATACTTTGACACCGCTTACTTACATCGATACAGTGATCAGATAGTCGGCCAGCCTGAGCGACAATAACGATACGGAGACAAGCCATGAAACAAACCACTACGCGGTTTCTTACCATTCTGGCAAGCAGCCTGGCCCTTTCATTTGCCGGTTCGGCCCTGGCGCAGCAGCCTATTGTCATCAAGTTCAGCCACGTCGTTGCCGACGCCACGCCAAAAGGACAAGGCGCCATCAAGTTCAAGGAGCTGGCCGAAAAGAACCTGCCGGGCAAGGTGCAGGTGCAGGTGTTCCCCAATTCGCAGTTGTTTGGCGACGCCAAGGAGCTTGAAGCCGTCCTGCTGGGCGACGTCCAATTCATTGCGCCCTCGCTATCCAAATTCGACCGCTACACCAAACAGGTTCAGCTGTTCGACTTACCGTTCCTGTTTGACGACATGGCCGCTGTCGACCGCTTTCAGCAAAGCGAAGCCGGCAAAGGGCTGCTCAACTCCATGACCAACCGCGGGCTAAAAGGCTTAGCGTATTGGCATAACGGCATGAAGCAATTGTCCACCAACAAAGACAAGCTTACGCGTCCGGAAGACATCAAAGGCCTGAAGTTCCGTATCCAGGCGTCCGACGTGCTGGAAGCGCAATTCCGCCAGCTTTCCGCCAACCCGCAAAAATTGGCCTTCAGCGAAGTCTATCAAGCCCTGCAAACCGGCGTGGTCGACGGCCAGGAAAACACATGGTCGAATATCTATTCCCAGAAATTCCACGAAGTCCAGGCCACCATCGCGAACACTAATCACGGCGTAATTGACTACATGGTAGTCACCAATGCCAAATGGTGGGACGGCCTTCCGGCCGACGTGCGCGCCGGCCTGGAAACCGCCATGGCCGAAGCCACCGTCTACGCCAACAATCTGGCTGCGGAACTTAACGAGCGCGACCGCAAGCGCATTATCGAGGCCGGCAAGGCCAAAGTTCAAACGCTCGACAAGGAAGATGTGGCCGCATGGCGCAAAGCCATGGAACCGGTCTGGAAGAAGTTCGAGGGCGACATCGGCCCCGATCTGATCCAGTCGGCCCTCAAGTCGAATAGCTAAGCGCACTGGCAGGCGGCCGCTCTGCCGCGGCCGCTTCGTTCCACTTGCAGCGGGAATTCAAAATGAAGACAGTCTGGTTCCAGCGGCTGGAAGAAGGCCTTATCGCCTTGCTCCTGGCCCTGATGACACTCGTCACCTTCGCACAAGTCATCGCCCGTTATGTTTTCAACTATAGCTTTGTCTGGGCGCTGGAGCTCACCACCTTCCTGTTCGGCGGACTGATCTTCCTTGGTATTTCCTATGGCGTGCGCGTTGGCGCCCACATCGGGGTCGATGCGGTGGTCAAGATCCTGCCTCGCACGGTCGCACACCGGGTAAGCCTGCTGGCTGCGGTATTGTGTCTTGTTTACGCCGCCATCGTCTTCGTGGGGAGCTGGATCTACGTTGGCAAAATGTACGACATCGGCATTCTTGCACAAGACATTCCTATTCAGCAGTGGATACCGCGTCTGGTCATGCCTGTCGGTTTTGCCCTGCTCTTCCTGCGCTTCGCCGAAGTGCTATACAACATGGTCAAGGGCAAGGACGCCCACTTGCTTGGCGATGAAGTCAAAGACGCACTGAGGTATCGCAGCGATGCCGAGCCGCCCTCGCAGGAAAAGAAATGACCACAACCGCCCTTTTCCTCATGCTGTTCGTCTTCATGTTCATGGGCATGCCGGTGGCCGTCTCATTAGGCCTTTCCTCACTGCTGACCATACTGGTCTTCGGCCACGACTCCCTGCCGTCCCTGTCGCTGAAAATGTTCGAAAGTTCCGAACACTACACGCTCATGGCCATACCGTTCTTCATTCTAGCCGGCTCGTTCATGACTACAGGCGGCGTTGCCCGCCGCATGATCCGCTTTGCCATCGCCACCGTCGGTCACCTGCATGGGGGTCTGGCCATAGCGTCGGTTTTGGCCTGCTGTCTTTTTGCGGCGGTGTCGGGTTCGTCTCCGGCCACCGTGGTTGCAGTGGGCTCAATCGTTATCGCGGGCATGGTCCGCGCAGGCTACTCCCAAGGCTTTGCCGCAGGCGTCATATGCAACGCCGGCACACTGGGCATTCTCATCCCCCCGTCCATCGTGATGGTCGTCTACGGCGCCGCCACCGAAACGTCGGTGGGCAAGCTGTTCATGGCAGGCGTGGTTCCCGGTGCCATCCTGGGGCTACTGATCATGGTGGTGATCTACATCGTGGCGCGCGTCAAAGACATGCCGCGCCAGCCCCGAGCCTCGCTTAAAGAAGTTGCCGTTGCCGGGCGCGACTCCTTCTGGGGTCTGATGTTAATCGTCATCATTCTGGGCGGCATTTACGGCGGCATTTTCACTCCCACCGAAGCCGCCGCCGTGTCCGCCGTATATGCCTTTTTCGTGGCCGTCTTTGTATACAGGGACATCGGCATGCGTCAGGTGCCGGAAGTCTTGATGGACGCGTCCAAAGTCACCGTCATGCTGATGTTCATCATTGTGAACGCCTTGTTGTTTGCCCATGTATTGACCACGGAACGCATTCCCCAAGCCATTGCGGAACAAATCATTGCCTGGGACATGGTTGCCTGGCAATTCCTGATCGTCGTCAACATACTGTTGCTGATCGCCGGAATGTTCATGGAGCCCACCGGCATTATCCTCATCCTGGCGCCCATCCTGTTTCCTATCGCAACCCAGCTGGGCATCGACCCGGTCCACCTCGGGATCATCATTGTCGTCAATCTGGAAATCGGTATGGTCACGCCGCCCATAGGGCTGAACTTATTCGTCACTGCCGGCATAACAAAAATGTCCATCGG
>CAZONP010000235.1:0-4239 GCA_964581155.1 uncultured Candidimonas sp.
ATCAAGCAAATGGATCCGGCCGACCTGCGCCGTGCCATTGGCTACGTACCCCAGGACCCCGTTCTTTTCTATGGCAGCCTGAAATACAACCTGACCATGGGCGCACCGTTCGCAGATGACGCCCGGATGCTGGAAGTGGCGCGTATTGCGGGTATTGAAGAGTTTGCCGCGCAGCATCCCGAAGGTTACGACATGATGATCGCCGAGCGTGGCGATTCGCTGTCGGGCGGCCAACGCCAGTCCGTCGCAATTGCGCGCGCCCTGATTAACGACCCGCCCATATTGTTGCTGGATGAACCGAGCAGCAATATGGACAACCAAAGCGAAGCGGCCCTTAAGCGCCGCCTGAAAGAGGCGGCGGTGGGAAAAACCATGGTGTTGATTACGCATCGTACGGCTCTGCTGGATCTGGTGGACCGTCTGATCGTCATCGATAGCGGTCGCGTCATGGCCGACGGACCCAAAGACCAGGTCGTGGAAGCACTGCGCAATGGCCGTATTGGCCGTGCCAAGGGGGCGGCATAATGTCCGGCGGATCAAGCAACTCCATGATGTCCAGCCAGAGCGAAGCGGGAACTGACACACACATGGCGATTGACCTGCAGAACGCCAAGGGTTCGCGCTTGTTGTTATGGGTGTCGCTACTGGCCCTTATTGTGATGATCGTATGGGCCAGCCTGGGTGCCATCGATGAAGTGGTGCGTGGCGAAGGAAAAGTCGTGCCGTCACGGCAGGTGCAGATCATACAAAGCCTGGACGGCGGTATCGTCGAGGAAATTTTGGTCACACCAGGCCAGTCAGTCGAAATCGATGAAGTACTGCTGCGCATCGACCCAACCCGTTATTCCTCATCTCTAGGCGAGAACCGGGCGGAGTATCTGTCACTTACCGCAAAAGCGGCGCGGCTGGAAGCTCTTGCCACCGGCGAGCAATTCAAAGCGCCGGAAGAACTAATGGCCGAATCGCCGCACATCGTGGAAATGGAACGTCGGGTTTGGGAGACCCGGACTCAGGAGCTTAATGCTGCAGTCAAGCAGGCGCAGGACCAACGCACGCAGCGCGAAGAGGAATTGCGTGAAACCCAAGCCAATCGTGACCAGGCGGCCTCTGGCTGCAGCCTGACGTCGCGTGAATTGCAGGTCACCCGTCCGTTATTGAAGAGCGGCGCCGTGTCTGAAGTGGACTTGTTGCGCCTGCAGCGCGACGTGTCCCGCTATTGCGGGGAAGCCAAGGCCGCAGCGGCGCAGTTGGACCGTATTCGGGCATCCATACAGGAAGCCGGCAGCAAAATCGAGGAAGCCGAACTCACCATACGCAATCAGGCGCGGGTCGAACTGTCGGAAGCGCGCGCCAAATTGGCAACGCTACACCAAGGTCAACTGGCCCTGGTTGACCGCGTAAAACTGGCCGACGTGCGTTCGCCGGTACGGGGAACGGTAAAAACCTTGATGGCCAATACGGTTGGTGGAGTCGTGCAGCCGGGCAAAGACATACTGGAAATCGTACCGACTGACGATTCCTTGTTGCTGGAAGTGCGCATCAACCCGCGTGATATTGGTTTCCTGTATCCGGGCCAGAAAGCCGAAGTGAAATTCACCGCCTACGATTTCGCCATTTACGGTGGTCTGGCGGGCAAGCTGGAGCAAATTGGCGCCGACACCATTACCGACGAAAAAGGCAATTCGTTTTATGTCGTCAAGGTAAGAACGGAGCGCGCCTATGTGGGTGACGATGCCCGACCCATTCTGCCCGGCATGGTGTCTGAAGTGCACATATTAACGGGCAAGCGCACGGTGATGGAGTATCTGCTTAAGCCAGTACTACGCGCCAGGGCCAATGCCTTCACTGAACGATGACGAGGTAGGAGTAAAGATGCGAGCAGTTCCTGTATTGTTGATGACTCATGACGATTCCTTGTGGCAACATTGGCGCGGGCTGGACCCGGGCGCATGGTTGCCGGCACGCGGTAACGCGTTGGCCGATCTGGCACGATGGCGTGAACAGGGCCGTACACTGGTTTTGCTCGACACAGGCATGCCGCGCTTGCCCGCCTGGAACCATGCGTCCTGGGGCGACCATTTGCGCGGCTTGAAGGTGGTTGCGGCCAGCATGCGGATCAGTGACGAAGAAGGCAAACAAGCGCTGGCCGCCGGAGCCAGCGGGTACATTCACGCCTACAGCCCCGTTCAGGCCCTTGATACCGTCCTGAAAACCGTTGCCGCCGGCAATGTATGGCTAGGGCCCACCTTGCTGGCCCGCTTGCTGCGCGAACTGGACCAGCGCATGCCTGGCCAAGGCAATTGGGACGCCGGCTTAACCGACCGGGAAAAAGAAGTCGCCAAACGCGCGGCCATCGGTCATAGCAACCAGGCTATTGCCGATGCGCTAAGCATTACGGAGCGCACCGTCCGCGCCCATTTGTCGGCCGTGTTTGAAAAGCTGGGCGTGAACGACCGCCTGCTGCTGGCGCTGAAAGTGCACGGCATTAACTGACGTCCACGTAGATCCATATGCGCCAAGCGCGCCGTACGTAATATTTGTTCCTACCTGTCGTCGGCGCCAATAGCCCGCCTACCGAATGTTACTTAATATGGATCAACGTTTCTAAATTGCGTCGTTTGTTACTTATCCAAACGCGCCTTCAGCCCAAATAATCTTCCTGGAGCTACATCCAACATGGCTGCTACTACTTCTCTTGTTACCCAAATCACCGGTCAAGCCTGGGTTCGCGGCGGCGACGGGTCGCTAACGCCCATTCAACAGGGAATGCGCGTGCCGGCAGGTGCCGATATTGTTACGGCCACTGGCGCAAGCGTGCAGCTCCAGGCAGACGGCGTTCCCCCGCTGACCATAGGCGGAGGCCGCGATGTACAGCTCGGCGCCGAAACAGTCCAGGCCGATGTCGACCCAGCCACAGCGTCTGTCGCGCCTCCGGCCGACCCTGATGTGGCGCAGGTACTTGCGGCCTTGAACGCGGGCGCCGATCCATTGGCGCAGCTGGATCCGACTGCGGCCGTGCTGCAAGGCGGCGCAGGCGGCGACGGCGGCAGCAGCTTCACGCGTTTGGTAGGCATAGTCGAAACCACCAGCCCGCTTGGCCTTGAGTATCCGCGTCCTGGTGTGCCAGTGACGGAAGAAGTTCGATTGGCGGGTGTGGGTGGCGGTGACGAGGGTGGCGATGCGGCTCCGGTGCTGCCTGCTCCTTCCGTGACGGTTGTCGATGGTAATGGCCTGGCGGCAGGACAGCTTACGATTGCGGAAGATACATCACTGACAACTTCCGGTGGCTTCATCGTCAACGCGCCGGCAGGCCTTGCGTTTGTCACCGTTGGTGGCACCGCGCTGACCGCTGCACAACTGGGCAATATTGGAACTGTTCCAGTGACAATCCCGACTGCAAATGGCGAAATCACATTAATCGGCTTCGATCCAGCGACCGGAACGGTCACTTACGAATATGCCGTTGGGGGCGCGCAGGATCACTCGGCTGGCGACGATTCAGTGGTTGACACTATAACTATTGTCGTCACCGACAGCACGGGGCGCCAGGCTACCGACAATATCGGCGTGCAGATTACGGACACCGTTCCCGTGGCTGTGGACGAAAATGGCGGGCAGTTGGTCGAAGACAACGCGGCAGTGGCCGAGATTTCTGGCGATGTGCTGGTGAACGACACCGTGTTTGATGGTCCCGGTTCTGTTGATTGGAGCAGCCCTTCGAATACAGAGGTTTTGGGTCGGCTGGGGCAGTTCGGAACAATTACCTTGGGTGCCGATGGCAAATGGGTCTTTACCCTGGACAGTACCAAGCCAGCCGTACAGGCGCTTGCCGAAGGCCAGGAAGTTGATTTCGCAATTTCGTATACGGTTACTGACAGCGATGGCGATACCGCCAATGCCACGCTTACATTCAGGGTGGTCGGCACGAACGACGTGCCGACGGTGAGCAACGATGCGAAGTCGGTCACCGAGGATGTGGGCGTCGCCGCTGGCAAGCTGAGCGTGGACGGTGCGGTCACCATCACGGATGTGGACGCCGGTCAAAGCACGTTCAATGCGGGCAGCCTGGCGTTTGGTACAACGACTGCGGCAGCCGGTACACAGCTGGGCAGCATCACCATGAAGGCCGACGGCACCTACACCTACAGCGTGGACAACGCGAAGGTGCAGTACCTGAAGGCGGGCGAGTCCATCGTCGAAACCTACACGGTCAAATCGGCCGACGGCTCGGCCACCAGC
>CAZONP010000236.1:0-4190 GCA_964581155.1 uncultured Candidimonas sp.
GAGCCCCCTGAAGGAAAGACTGCAGGCAGGGATCGCCGTCGACGATGACGGTGGGTGCCGACTTGTAATCGTAGCGCTGCGATAGCGGCAGGCTGCGCGTAACCGTCCCGGGCTGGAACATCCAGCCAAAGTAATCACCCAGGTCCCGAAACGGACGCGGCGGACAGTGCTCCACCCTGGCGTCGCCCGGAAAGTTGGCCGGCCGGAAGACGCGGGGCCAAAGAGTGAGCCGCGTTTCCTTAAAGCCCGTCACCCGCCCCGCCTCCAGCGGACTATTGGCGAAGAGCGCAATGTGGGCCGCCGCCAGCCCTATCATCGCATTCAACGCCAGTGCGGCCTGGTGGATGGGAACCGACGTGTTGGCGCCGTTTTGCGCCTTGGCGTCCAGGCCGTGCCAATGATGCCAGCCCCGGTAGTCCACGAGCTCACGATAAATGGGCCTGGGCACGCATACCCGCTCGTACCATAACGCGTCGGTGGGGCAATCCGGATGCTGCGACACATTCAGCACGCATGCGCCGTCGTCCCGCAGGGCTTCCAGCGTATCGGCCAATTCCTGGTGGGCCACCGCCCCCAATCGATCCAGCCCGCCGGCCCCGCCGGGCACGGGCGCGAGCGCAGTTTCCAGCAGGTTGTAGCCGTTGTCCAGGCCGCAGTCGGCGTCGGTCGTACGCAGGCTGACCGGGGTTGCGCCGATGGCCATGCGTTCGCACGCCACGCCACGGGATTGCTTGATTCTTTCCAGTGCGTCGAAATAAGCACGCACCGGCAGGCTGGCGCCGGTGCCGGCGTGCGCTACCGCCATCTCCATCTCCAGCCCCAGGCGCGGCGGGTAAGCCGCCACGCCTGGTGCGGAGCCTTGCCCCGAGCTAGAGGAAAAGCTGGTAGGCGGGGTTTTCAGATTCATTCCAGTACGGATAACCCAGCCCGTCGAGGAAAGCCTTGAACGCCTTCTTGTCCGACGGCGGCACCTGAATACCGACAAGGATGCGACCGTAGTCGTCGCCCTGGTTGCGATAATGGAATAGGCTGATGTTCCAGTTCGGATTCATGGCGCCAAGAAACTTCATCAATGCGCCCGGACGCTCCGGAAACTCGAAGCGAAACAACAACTCGTGTTCAGCCAAGGTGGATCGGCCACCGACCATGTAGCGCAGATGTGTCTTGGCCAACTCGTTGCCCGTCAGGTCGAGCGTGGGGAAGCCTTTTTTGCGGAAACGCGCTGCCAGCTTCTCGGGCTCGGCGGCGGAACTGATTTGCAGGCCGACGAATACATGTGCCTGTTCGGCGTCGGATATCCGGTAATTGAATTCGGTCACGGCGCGATCGCCCAGCGCCTCGCACAAGCGCAGAAAGCTGCCGCGTTCTTCGGGCAGGGTGAGTGCGAAGACGGCCTCGCGCGCTTCGCCTACGTCGGCCCGCTCGGCCACGAAGCGCAGGCGGTCAAAGTTCATGTTGGCGCCGCAGGTGACCACGACGATATTCTTGCCTTTCCATTTGTGCTCGGCGGCGTAGCGCTTGGCGCCGGCCAACGCCAGGGCGCCGGCGGGCTCCAGCACGACGCGCGTGTCCTGGAATACGTCTTTGATGCCCGCGCAAATGGCGTCGGTGTCGACCAGCACGAAGTCGTCAACATACTTGTGGGTCAGGCGAAAGGTCTCGGCTCCCACCAGCTTTACCGCCGTGCCGTCCGAAAAAAGGCCGACATCGTTGAGCGTGACCCGCCGCCCCGCCTTGATGCTGCGCACCATCGCGTCGGAATCTTCAGTTTGCACGCCGATGATCTTGATTTCCGGGCGCAATTGCTTCACATACGTGGCAATACCGGCAATAAGGCCGCCCCCACCAATGGCGACGAAAATGGCGTCGATCGGGCCCGGATGCTGGCGGAGTATTTCCATGCCTATGGTGCCCTGGCCGGCGATCACGTCGGGGTCGTCGAATGGATGGACGAACACCAGCTTGTCTTTCTTCTGCAATTCCATCGCGTGGTCGTACGCGTCGGAGAAGCTGTCGCCCATCAGCACGACCTCGCCGCCAAAACCGCGCACGGCGTCGATCTTCATTTGGGGTGTCGTGACGGGCATGACGATGACGGCCCGGCACCCCAGCTTGCTGGCCGACAAGGCCACCCCCTGAGCATGGTTGCCGGCCGACGCAGCAATAACGCCGCGCTTGAGTTCAGCCGCGCTTAAATTGGCCATCTTGTTGTAAGCGCCGCGCAATTTGAAACTGAATACCGCTTGGGTGTCTTCCCGCTTCAATAGAATCTTGTTGCCAATTCGAGCCGAAATCTGGGGAGCAAATTCCAATGGGGACTCGACGGCGACGTCGTAAACCTTCGAGGTGAGGATACGCTTTAGGTAATCTATTGACATGTATGGGGTAACAAAGATAGTAAGAAAGAGTGATCGGGCAGAATACCATAGGGGTGGGGCGCGATACACTAGCGCGCTATGGAAGCATGGCTGCATTCGACGGTAAATTGGCTGCTACTTACTCTGGCCCTGCCCAGCGTGGGTCTAAGCGCCGTTTTCATCGTCAGCCTGGTGTCGGCCACCATACTCCCCATGGGCTCGGAGCCTGCCGTCTTCGGCTATATAAAGATGGCGCCCGACATGTTCTGGCCGGCCGTGCTCGTGGCTACAGCGGGCAACACCATCGGGGGCGCCATCAGCTACGCGATGGGGCTGGGCGCCGAGAAAGCCTACGAGCGCTGGCGCGAGAAGCACCCCGAAAAGGCGCATAAAAAGGCCGGTGGCCGATGGCACGACTACGTCAGCTATTGGCTGCATCGCCTGGGTCCGCCCGCACTCTTCTTCTCCTTTCTGCCCTTCATCGGCGACCCTCTGTGCATCGTGGCCGGCTGGCTGCGGCTGCCTTTCTGGCCCAGCGTCGCCTATATGGCCATCGGCAAGTTCCTGCGCTACGCCGTCATGACCGGCACCCTGCTGTATTTCTTCCCCGGCACCCACTGAACCCGTCAACAGGCCGGCGAGAGCGGTTCTGGATTAAAATAGTGGACATGAACGCCCCCATAGCCAGTCAGTTGCTTGCCGCGCGCGCGCCGCTTGCCGCCACGCCCCGATTGCGTGAAATTCCTTACAACTACACGTCCTTCTCCGACCGGGAAATCGTCCTGCGTCTGCTGGGCGAGGAAGCGTGGCAGATGCTGTCCGAACTGCGCGACGAACGTCGCACGGGGCGGTCGGCGCGCATGCTTTTCGAAGTGCTGGGCGACATCTGGGTCGTACGGCGCAATCCGTATCTGCAAGACGACTTGCTGGACAACCCCAAGCGCCAGCACCTGCTCATACAGGCGCTTGAACACCGCCTGAACGAGATCGACACGCGGCGCGACGCCAGCGTGGCCATGCGCGACGGCAAGGTGGCGCGCCTGTTGGGCGCCGCACGCCAGGCAGTGACACAATTCCAGAACGAATTCACCCAAACCCGGGAATTGCGCCAACGGGTCGTGCGCCTGCTCTCGCCCATTACCGCGAAAGACAACATCAAGTTCGACGGCTTGTCGCGCGTATCCCACGTAACCGATGCCACCGATTGGCGCGTCGAGTACCCCTTCGTCGTGCTCACGCCCGACACGGAAAACGAAATGGCGGCGCTGGTGCGCGCCTCCATCGAACTTGGCCTGACCATCATTCCGCGCGGCGGCGGCACGGGCTACACCGGCGGCGCCATTCCACTGACCTGGCGCTCCGTCGTCATCAATACCGAAAAACTCGACGCGCTAGGCGAAGTGCAAACCACCCAGCTGCCAGGCGTGCCCGAGCCGGTGCACACCGTCCTGACCGGCGCGGGCGTCGTCACGCGGCGCATCGCCGAAGCGGCCGAAGCCGCCGGCCACGTCTTCGCTGTGGATCCAACGTCGGCCGATGCCTCCTGCGCCGGCGGCAACGTCGCCATGAATGCCGGCGGCAAGAAGGCCGTACTGTGGGGCACGGCGCTCGATAACCTGGCCTGGTGGCGTATGGTCGATCCGCAAGGGGACTGGCTGGAAGTCACGCGGCTGGACCACAACCTGGGAAAGATTCACGATGCCGCCCAGGCCCGCTTCGAACTGAAGTGGTTCGACGGCAAATCGCTGCCCGGCGCCGTGCTGTTGCGCAGCGAAACCTTGGTCATCGACGGCTGGCGCTTCCGCAAGGCAGGCCTTGGGAAGGACGTCACCG
>CAZONP010000237.1:0-4176 GCA_964581155.1 uncultured Candidimonas sp.
TGGAGCCTTTGGATATACGGTTGCCATGGCCGCATTCGCTGCGCATAGTCCCGTGGTGTTAATGGAGAATTTCTCCCCGCTCGAAGCGGCCGAACTCGCTGTCAGCAATAACATTACGCACATGTTCGGCACAAACGACATGCTGGACAAAATGCTTACAGCGGCCGGCGATGGCTGGCGTCCCACCGCGCTCAAGTTATATGGACACGCCAACTTCACTCCCGGTTTACCCGACTTGCCCTCGCGCGCCCTCGCTCAAGGAGTCCGCATGCGAGGCTGCTTTGGCATGAGTGAAACGCTTGCCTTGTTTGCCACTCAGCCGGAAGGCGCGACGCTGGAGCGGTCATCCCAGTCGGGGGGGATCCCCATAGCACCCGGCGCCAAGGTGCGCATCAGAAATCTCGATACACAAGAGCTGTTGCAAGCGGGCGAGACGGGCGAGATCGAGGTGTATCACCCTGATGTGATGGTCGGTTATCTGGGTGATGTCGCCGCCACGGAAAAAGCCTTCACGAACGACGGCTTCCTGCGTACTGGCGACCTTGGATTCTTGAATCAAGATGGTGGGTTTACGCACTTGTCGCGCATTGGCGATGTATTGCGTATTGGCGGTTATCTGGTCAACCCATTGGAGATCGAAGAGACGCTCTTGCAGGACACCGGTCTGCCAACAAAGAACATACCTCATTCATGTCAGGTTGTAGAGGTCGAGGCCCAAGGCAGCGCGCGGCCGGTGGCATTCGTGATTGGGGGCGGGGGCTACGAGCACGATGAAGCGGCGTTGATTGCCGCTTGCAAAGGCAAGCTTGCCGTCTACAAAACACCGATCCGCATCATCGCCGTGGACCAATTCCCAACCACACCCAGTCCCAACGGCGAAAAGGTGCGCAAGAGCGAACTTCGCGACATGGCTCATCGCATATTGCAACGCACGGAGACAGCGTAATGAATAAGTGGCAACTTTGGGATCTTCCCTTTTTTGATTCGTCACACGAGCAGTTGGCGGGGCGTTTGCAGGCCTGGCAAGAGGCCTCTCCCGATCTTGAGCGCGAACTGGCGTCCTTGCCGCTGGCGGACCAGTGCCGAAAGCTGCTTCGCAACTTGGGCCAGTCAGGCTTGCTCGATTACGCGGTACCCAGGCTTGAAGGCGCGACGCGGAAGGTGGACGTGCGTTCGATCTGCGTGATCCGAGAGGCCCTTTCATACAGGTCGGCCTTGGCGGATTTCGCCTTTTCGATGCAGGGTATCGGTACAGCGGCTATTTGGCTGTTTGGCAGCCGCGCTTTGCAAGACCAGTATCTGGATGATTGTCGCGATGGGGCAAGCATTGCCGCCTTTGCGCTAAGCGAGCTGGACGGCGGGTCGGATGTCGCCGCCACTGTTACCGCTGCCCGTCGCGACGGAGATGACTATGTCATCAACGGCTCCAAGGCCTGGATTTCCAATGGGGGAATTGCGGACCACTACATCGTTGTTGCACGAACGGAAGCTGCGCCTGGCGCGAAGGGGCTCTCGGCATTTCTCGTTGACGCCAAGGCTCCCGGTCTAAGCACCGGCGGCAATGTTGACGTTATTGCTCCCCACCCGTTGTCGGAGGTGCATTTCAACGACTGCCGTGTTCCGTCGACACGCATGCTGGGCGCTCCCGGCGAGGGCTTCAAGGTAGCCATGGCAACGCTTGATATCTTTCGCTCGTCGGTTGGCGGTGCTGCAGTGGGCCTGGCTCGCCGGGCGCTGGACGAAACGGTGGCGCGCATGCGCGCAAGATCGTTATTTGGCAAGACGATGGCGCAAATGGACACCGTGCGCAGCCGGGTGGCCGATATGGCCCTAGATCTCGAGTCTGCCGCCTTGTTGGTGTACCGCGCCGGGTGGATGAAAGATGTCCGAGGCGTATCCATTACGCGCGAAGCCGCTATGGCAAAGCTGGGCGGCACTGAAAACGCATTTCGTGTCATTGACAGTGCGGTCCAGTTGTTTGGCGCAATGGGCGTAACCGAGGGTTGTGTAATCGAGCGGCTCTATCGCGACATACGCCCAATGAGAATCTATGAGGGAGCATCGGAGATCCAAAAGCTGATTATCGGACGCCGGGTGCTGGCCGACGGAATAGACGGCAAGGCGTAGTGCATGCCATTTATATAAGTAGAAATGAAGAGCAACCAGGAGCGGGTATGCAGGAACGTAGAAGAGTTTTGGTTACGGGAGCCAGTAAAGGGATAGGCAGGGCTGTGTTACGCCGTTTGTGCGAAGACGGCTACAGGGCCACAGGTTTGGCGCGTACCCGGCCCGATGATTTGGTCGAGGGCGAAGAGTTTCACACGGTCGACCTCACCGACTTGGCCGCCACTCAGGCATTGATTCAGGAACTTGCCGCTGATCAGCCCTTTTATGGGCTTATTAATAATGCAGCGATGTCGCCAACAACGTCCCTGGACGACACGACGCTCGAGGATATGCAAGCGTCAATGCAACTGAATATCAATGCACCGTTGATTTGCACTCAGGCGGTGCTGCCCGGAATGCGCTCGATTGGCGCCGGCCGGATTGTGAATTTGTCGTCGCGCGCCGCACTGGGGAAAGTTAACCGCACAGCATACAGCGCTGCCAAGGCGGGGATCATCGGCATGAGCCGCACCTGGGCGCTGGAGTTGGCATCGGACGCAATCACCGTCAACGTGATAGCACCCGGGCCAATCGCGACCGAACTATTTCGCACGGCTAGCCCGCCCGACCATCCGCGCACCAAAGCGCTAATGGCGGCAGTTCCGCTGCAGCGGGTGGGCGAGCCGGACGAAATTGCACATGCGGTGGCATTTCTACTGCATGAAAAAGGTGGATTCATGACAGGACAGACCTTGCACATCGACGGCGGGCTGACCATCAGTGCAATTCGAATTTAGCGCGGCCCAAAGCTCGGGCAGGAACGCGCGAAAAATTAAATAAGTGCATTTAGCACACGGAGATAATCATGAAAATCAAAATCAGCCAGATGCAATCGCTGGATACCATGTCGACCAACGGCGCGTCGCGCCGCACCGCATTGCGTGCGATCGCAGCCACAGCGCTTTATGCAGGAGTGGGCGGTAAAGCGTGGGCGGCTACCTCCCCAGACACGCCTGTCCGGTTGATCGTGCCGTTCTCCGCAGGCGGAGCCACCGATATATTGGGGCGCCTGATCAGCAAAGCCATTGAGCCCGTCCTGGGTCAGACTGTGGTGGCTGAGAACCGCGTAGGCGCCGCCGGGGCGATCGGTGCGATGACTGTCGCCAAGGCCGCGCCTGACGGCTATTCCGTACTCCTCGGTGGGGTCGGCACGAATATTGTCCTTTCCCTCACGCAACCTTCACTGCCCTATGATCCTGTTGTCGACTTGATTCCTGTTTCCTACATTTGCAATGTGGACTATGTATTGGCTGTTGCAGCCAATAGTCCCTACAAGACTCTGTCCGATTTGATCGAGGCTGCCCGTAAGAAGCCTAACAGCATTTCATATATGTCGACCGGCCAGCGCGGACCGCTGCACGTGGCTCTGGAATACCTGAGCAAGCGCGCTGGCGTAAAGATGATCCATGTCCCCTACAAAGGCGAAAGCCCGGCGTATCCGGATTTGATCACGAACCGTATCGATGTTGCAGTTATGACCGTCCCATTCACCAAGCCTCGGGTGCAGGACGGCAGCCTGCGTGTTCTTGCCTCGATCAGTGCTCAGCGGGCCGCCGCCATGCCCGATGTCCCCACCGTGGCGGAACTCGGCTATGAAGGATATGCCGTGCCGATCTGGAATGGATTTTTCGTACCGAAAGGCACACCACAGCAAACCATCGACACCCTTAACGCGGCATCCGGCAAAGTGCTTCAGGATCCCGCCTTGCGTGAACGGATGATCAGCATGGGCTTAACGCCCACGGGCGGCACGGCGGCCGAGTACGCGGCCTTCCTAACCAAAGAACGCGAGCGCTGGGCGCTGATGATCGAAGAAACTGGTGTCTTGCAAAATTAACCGATTGCCAATCGGCAAATGTGGAGGGTGGAATGAAATTAGTTAAGAACTTATTAAATGGGCGATCCTTGGCATGTATGGCTTTGTTGACGGGTGCGCTTTCGCTCAGTGGCCCCGCAGCCGCCAAGGACGCTGTCAAGATCGGGCTTATTCTCGATATGACTGGCGTCTAC
>CAZONP010000238.1:0-4141 GCA_964581155.1 uncultured Candidimonas sp.
CTGACAATGCAGCAGGAATTTGCGCAGCCGTTTCCGCCGGATTGGGGTCGCTGGCGGCATGTGATTGTCAATGATGGCGACATGAACGATCTTCAGGAGAAGATAGCTTTGTTGGTTAAGGATGTGAAAGATCCCGGACGCGCAACACCAGGGGTGGGGCCCGTCGTCAATCGGTCAGGGTAACGTATGTCGTAGGATAGATGTCCCTGGATTGGATGTCCAACGTATGCAAGTTCAACAACGTGAAATAGCCAGTTTTGTTCGAAATGTCGAAGCATGCTGTTTATTGCCTGAGCCTTGCAGTGCTTGCGTATTACAGGAACAATTTTAATCCGCTACCGCGTCGGGGCTTGTTTCTATCATCGTTTGGCGTAGCTTGTCGACCAGCACCGATGAGTTTTCGCGATTTGCAATAAGCGATAGCGACAAGCAGTGATGCGCGGCGGCATCTGTCAGGTTCACGAATCTGACATGTAGCGGCGAATACGTGCGAGTGACGCCTGGGACCAGCGCTACGCCCATACCGGTCGCCACCAAGCTCAACAGAGTTTGGACCTGTATAGCCTCCTGGTTCACCCGCGGGGTGAAGCCCGCCTTGTGGCAGAGTGATAATGCAACGCTGTGCAGTCCGGGTACGCCAGTGGATGCATACAAGACGAAACCTTCATCTTTGCATTCGTGCAGGCCAAGTTTTTCCCGGCCGGCGAACCGATGAGTTGCCGGTATGGCCAGCACGAGGTCGTCGTGCTGAATGACCCACGATGCCAGCGTCGGATCCTCGGCGATGGGTCCACGCACCAAGGCCGCATCTATTTCATGAATACGCAGCCGGTTCAACAAGCCTACCGTGCTGTCCTCGAAGAGTTCAATTTTTACGTCAGGGTAGCGTTCGCGGAATGCCGGCACGCATACCGGGAGCAAGGTATAGGTTGCCGACCCCACGAAGCCCAGTCGCAACGTTCCCCATTCGCCCAATGCCACCAGCCGCGCGGCGCGGCAAGCTTGATCCGCATGGAATAGCGCGGACCGCGCATGCTCGATCAGCGCTTTTCCCGCAGGCGTTACCGTTACGCCTTTGACCCCGCGTTCGAGCAACGGAGCGCCAATTTCGGCTTCGAGTTTCTGAATTGAAACAGACAAGGCAGGCTGCGCGATGAACAAGTGATCGGCGGCACGTCTATAGCTCCCATGTTCGGCAATGGCAATGAGCTGGTGAAACTGGCGCAGGGTGACGGTCATATGTTTATATTATCAATCAATCAATAAACAATATTAGACCATTATCACATTCGCCCCTATGATCTGCCCATATGATTACCTCAATTTCCCGCCCCGCGCTGGATGGCGTTCGCGTTCTGGACCTGACATCCGTGGTTTTTGGCCCCTATGCTTCGCAAATATTGGCTGATTACGGTGCTGACGTCGTAAAGATAGAAGGGCCGTCGGGGGACTCGACGCGCAATACGGGTCCGGCCGTGGAGCCGGGACTATCCGCCATCTTCCTGGGAATGAATCGCAACAAACGCAGCCTGGTGCTGGACCTAAAGCAGAAGAGTGCGCGAGACGCACTGCTGGCGTTGGTAGACCAGGCCGATGTTTTCATGCACAGCATCCGCCCGCAAAAGCTCGCCAAATTGGGTCTGGATCCGGAAACATTGCGCGCGCGTAATCCTCGACTGATTTACGCTGGGCTGCATGGATTCGGCATGGGCGGTGCCTACGAGGGACGCCCCGCTTACGACGACACAATTCAAGGCTTGAGCGGCGTCGCCGATATTGTGGCGCGCCAAACCGGCACGCCGCGATATCTGCCAACGATTGCGGCCGATAAGACCTGCGGCTTGATCGCCGCCCATGCGATTCTTGCAGCGCTGTTTCAGCGTGAGCGCACAGGGCAAGGGCAGTTCGTGGAAGTGCCCATGTTCGAGTCCATGACATCGTACATGCTGGTCGAGCATTTTTATGGCAGACACATGCCCGCGACCGGGGAGTCCGCTGGCTATCCGCGCATACTCACGCCCTGGCGAAAACCCTATCAAACGGCAGACGGCTTCATATGCATCATGCCGTATACGGATGCTCACTGGTATCGTTTCTTCCAGAGCACGGGCCATACGGACTATGCCGTCGACCCCCGTTTCACCAGCATTTCCGCGCGGACGCGCCATATCGGCGAGCTCTACGAACTGGCCGGCACCATCATGCTGCAGCAGACGACTCAGCACTGGCTGGACTCGTTCGAAGCCCTGGAAATACCGGCGACAAAGGTGAACTCGCTGGACGATCTTGAAGACGACCCGCATCTGAAAAGCGTTGGCCTTTTCGTCGATGTCGCCGACGCCAAAGACAATACCTACCGGTTCGTTCGCAACCCTGTGCGTATGGAAAGGAGCGAGGTTGCGCCCGCCATGCCGCCACACTTGGGCCAGCACAGCCGCGAAGTCTTGACCGAAGCGGGACTCTCGGACCAGCAAATCAACGCGCTGGTGCATGCCGGCGCAGTCGTGGAGCGCGGCGCCAGAGACGGCCGCCTCGGAGCCACTAGCTATTTACGATACAAAAGGGGTGAAAGAATGACAACAACCGCCACTACGATGGGCCGCGGCTACTACTGGCAGGAAATATCGGCCGGCCAACGCTTTCAGACGTTCCGTCGCACCATTACGGAAACTGATCTGGTTAACTTTATTAGCGTCACCGGCATGCTGGAAACTATTTTCATAGATGCCACGTTCGAGCATGGCGCCATGAAGGGGCGTCCTGTTCCGGGCGCGCTGACGTACACGCTGATAGAAGGCTTTGTTATGCAGGGCATGATCCAAGGCACTGGCCTGGCCCTGCTGGACGTCACGCAGAAAATGCTCGCCCCCGTTATGGTTGGCGATACCATATGGGCGGAAATCGAAGTCACCTCTGTGCGGCCGACCTCCAAACACAATCGTGCAGTCGTCGCCTCGCGTATCGACGTAAAGAACCAGCGCAACGAAGATGTGATGACGTATACCGCCACTCGCATGCTCTCCGGCAAACCCGATTAAATTCCACGAAGCATCCCAAAAATCAAGGAGACAAGAATGAAATCAACCCGTCGATACCTATGCGCAGCCATGTTGCTAATGCCGTTGGCCATGGCCACCATGCCAAGCCAGGCAGCCGCCTGGCCAGAGCGCGCCATCACAATGGTCGTGCCGTTCCCACCGGGTGGACCGACCGATCTGGTAGCCCGCGTCATGGCTGCCCAGCTTGGTGAGCAGCTGGGTCAAACAATCGTCGTCGAGAACAAGGGTGGCGCAAGCGGCACCATAGGGATGATCGCTGCGGCAAAGGCGCCCGCCGATGGCTACACGATCCTATACAACACATCGTCCATTGCATTGAGTCCGAACCTGTATACGAAGCTTTCCTTGAACCCCGCCAAGGATTTTGCCGCTGTTTCTTCCACGGCCGTTATCCCATTGGTGTTGCTGACGCACCCGTCGGTGCCGGCGAATACCGTCGAGGAATTCATTGTTTACGCCAAGAGCAAGCCAGGAGAGTTGGCATACGGTTCCGCGGGCGCCGGTAATGTCACGCACTTGGGCGGCTACCTGTTCAACCAGTCCACGGGCATAGATGCGGTGCATATCCCTTATCGCGGCAGCGCTCCCGCGCTGGTGGATTTGGTCGGCGGCCAATTCCAGTTCATGACCAACACCTTGAACGATTCACTTTCGTTTATCCGTGACAAACGCGTCAAGGCCTTGGCGGTATCGAGCAAGAACCGCAGCCCCATGGCGCCGGACGTACCCACCATTAATGAAACGGTGATTCCAGGCTTCGAGATGGGGGCGTGGCAAGGGATCGTGGTGCCTGCGGGAACTCCTGCAAATATCATCGAAAGGCTGAACCAGGAAATACGCACAGCGCTGAAGTCCGAAGCCATCCTGAAGCAATTGGCGCTGCAAGGCGCCGAACCCCTGGGCTCGACGCCGCAAGAGTACGACGCCTACATTCGTAGCGAGACCAAGCGTTGGGGCGACGTCATCAAAGCGGCTGGCGTAAAGCTGAACTAGTGTGATGCTGCGGGAGGGCCGGCCACGCGGGCGTCGGCGCCCGCGGGCAAAGCTTCGGCATTCCGGGTGCTCTTATAGCGCACCAACCG
>CAZONP010000239.1:0-4048 GCA_964581155.1 uncultured Candidimonas sp.
CGACTATGAGGAGTTCGACGTCGATTCGCCGGAAGACGTGGCCAATGCCATCAAGAACCTGCGCTCGTTCATCGGCGAGCTGCGGTTCCGCAATGAAGACATTCCCATTTACTTGTATGGGGAAACGCGCACCTCGCAGCATATTCCCAACGACATCCTGAAGGAGTTGCACGGCTTCATTCACATGTTCGAGGATACGCCCGAATTCGTGGCGCGCCACATCATTCGCGAAGCGCGATCCTACCTGGACGGCCTGGCGCCGCCGTTCTTTCGCGAACTGGTCAAGTACGCCTCCGACGGCTCCTACTCGTGGCATTGCCCCGGGCACTCGGGCGGCGTGGCTTTCCTGAAAAGCCCTGTCGGCCAAATGTTCCACCAATTCTTCGGCGAGAACATGCTGCGCGCCGACGTGTGCAATGCCGTGGACGAACTGGGCCAATTGCTGGATCACACCGGTCCGGTTGCCGAGTCGGAACTGAATGCGGCGCGCATTTTCAATGCCGACCACTGCTTCTTCGTAACCAACGGCACGTCCACGTCGAACAAAATCGTCTGGCACGCCAACGTGGCATCCGACGACATTGTCGTGGTCGACCGCAATTGCCACAAGTCCATCCTGCATGCCATCACCATGACGGGCGCCATTCCGGTGTTCCTGCGCCCCACGCGCAATCACCTGGGCATTATCGGCCCCATCCCGCTCGATGAATTCGAGCCCGAAAGCATACGCAAGAAAATCGAAGCCAATCCGTTTGCGCGTAATGTGAAGAACAAGAAACCGCGCATCCTGACGCTTACGCAAAGCACCTACGACGGCGTCAGCTACAACGTGGAAATGATCAAGGAAAAGCTGGGCTCCGAGATCGATACGCTGCACTTCGACGAAGCCTGGATACCGCACGCGGCATTCCACGACTTCTACAAGGACATGCACGCCATCGGCAAGGACAGGCCGCGCAGCAAGGACGCCATGGTGTTCGCCACGCACTCCATTCACAAGCTGCTGGCGGGGCTGTCGCAGGCGTCGCAAATAACTGTGCAGGATGCGGAAAACCGCAAGCTCGATCGCAACGTCTTCAATGAAGCGTACCTGATGCATACGTCGACTTCACCCCAGTACGCCATTATTGCGTCCTGTGACGTGGCCGCCGCCATGATGGAGCCGCCCGGCGGCACCGCCCTGGTCGAAGAAAGCATCAGCGAAGCGCTGGACTTTCGCCGCGCCATGCGCAAGGTCGAGTCCGAGTTCGGCAAGAACGATTGGTGGTTCAAGGTGTGGGGGCCCAACCGCCTGGTATCCGAAGGCATAGGCAACCGTGAAGACTGGATGCTGGCGTCCGGCGACGAATGGCACGGCTTTGGCCCACTGGCCGAAAACTTCAACATGCTGGATCCCATCAAGGCCACCGTGGTCACTCCGGGTCTGGACATTTCGGGCACCTTCGCCGAAACCGGCATCCCGGCGGCGCTGGTGTCCAAATACCTGGCCGAGCACGGTGTTGTCATCGAGAAGACCGGGCTGTATTCGTTCTTCATCATGTTCACCATCGGCATTACGAAAGGCCGCTGGAATACGCTATTGACCGCCTTGCAGCAGTTCAAGGACGACTACGACCGCAACCAGCCGTTCTGGCGTTTTCTGCCCGACTTCTGCAAGCAGCACAAGCGCTACGAAAAGATGGGCTTGCGCGACCTTTGCCAAGACATCCACGAAGCGTATCGGGCGCACGACGTTGCGCGCCTGACGACGGAAATGTACCTAAGCGACATGATCCCGGCCATGAAACCCTCGGACGCCTACGCCAAGATGGCGCACCGCGAAACCGAGCGTGTTCTTGTCGACGAACTGGAAGGCCGCGTAACCGGCGTGCTGCTGACGCCTTACCCGCCGGGCATTCCCTTGTTGATCCCTGGCGAACGCTTCAACAGCCGCATCGTTCACTACCTGCAGTTTGTGCGCGGCTTCAATGAAAAATTCCCGGGCTTCGAGACCTACGTGCATGGTTTGGCCACCGACATCGGCGAAGACGGCTTGCCCCGTTACTACGTCGATTGCATACGGGAAGATTGACGGGCGTGACCGGCCGTTTTGATGTGGCTGTCATTGGCGCGGGGGCGGCCGGCATGATGGCTGCCGCCGTGGCCGGCCAGCGCGGGCTGCGCGTGGTGCTTATCGACCACGCGCAGCGCCTGGCCGAAAAAATTCGCATTTCGGGCGGCGGGCGCTGCAACTTCACCAACATTGGCACCACGTCCGCCAATTTCCTGTCGCAGAACCCACGCTTTTCCCGTTCGGCATTGTCGGCTTACACCCCGCGCGACTTCATTGCGCTGGTGGAAAAATACGGCATTGCGTGGCACGAGAAACATCGTGGGCAATTGTTTTGCGATGAATCCAGCGAAGACATTATTGCCATGCTCAAGCGCGAATGCGACCTTGGCCGGGTGGCGTGGCGCATGCCATGCACGGTAAAGGAAGTGGCGCGGGACGACGCCGGCTTCGTGCTGCGCACCAGCCAAGGCAATATCAATGCCCGCCAACTCGTGCTTGCCACCGGTGGCATGGCCATTCCCCAACTAGGCGCCACCGACTTCGCTTTAGGCATCGCACGCCAGTTTGGCCTGAAAGTGGTCGAGCCGCGCCCGGCGTTGGTGCCGCTGACCTTCGATGGCCAGGCGTGGGCGCCTTTCGTGCCGCTTAGCGGCGTCGCCCTGGAAGTCAACGTAAAGAACAACGCGCCCAAACCGGTGGCATTTCTGGAGGACTTGCTGTTCACGCACCGTGGTCTGTCGGGCCCTGCCATATTGCAAATATCCAGTTTCTGGAACCCGGGCGAGCCCATACACATCGACCTGGCGCCGGACCAGGAACTGGAACGGGACTTGTTGGCCGCCAAACAGGGCAGCCGGCAGCAATTGGGTACGGTGCTGGCCGGCCTTTGGCCCAAGCGCCTGGCCGAACAGTGGCTTGCCAACAGCAAGTCGGCCGGCAAGGACGCGGGGGCGCTGCGATTGGCCGATGTGCCTGACAAGGTGTTGCGCGCGCTTGCCCAGGAAATTCACCGCTGGTCGCTGGTACCCAGCGGCACGGCCGGCTACAAAAAGGCCGAGGTCATGCGCGGCGGCGTGGATACGGCAGGGTTGAATCAGAAGACGATGGAATGCAAGGCGGTGCCTGGGCTTTACTTCATTGGCGAGGCGGTGGATGTGACGGGCTGGCTGGGGGGCTATAACTTCCAGTGGGCGTGGGCGTCTGGGGTTGCCTGCGGGAGGGGGCTCGTGGGGGGCTGATGCATAGTCGCTTTGGTGCATCGCGCGTTTTATTCTATTGACGCGAGACGGGGCTGGGGGGAAGATTTCGCTTCCGTGGCCTGCTCGGCGCCCTGCGCGCCTCGCCCGCATCGCCTCGCTTGTCCGCGCCTTCGCGCTTCCTTCGCTTCCGGCTCGCTCGGCCCCGAAGTCGCTGCAATCTTCCCCCCAGCCCCGTCCCGCTGCGTTATGTTGGATCGTGCCGCTGCGTTGACGGTCAGTGTGCTTGGCATCCTCGCCACCACCACTTTTGGGGCTGAAGAGTGTGCAGGGCCGCCGATTTGCGCGCCCCTGCGGCGCCCAAATCGGCATTCGGGCTGGTGTGTTGGGCGTTTAATTTCCCCTCTGTAGCGGACAGTGCATATGGTGGGCCATTCCCATCCTGGCAAGCTCAGTCGAGCCCAATCAAGCTCGGCCGAGCCAACACAAACATGGCCAGCCCAGTTCCGACGCCCAGTCCGGCCGGGCAGGCCGGGCGGATTGGGCGAGCGCCAGCACCCCTTCTGGCTGGCCCCCCCGGGAGCGCCAAAATGCCAAGCACACCATTCTCCCCGACGACGGGTCAACAAACCAACCGCAGTCACGGGGGAGCGGCATGGCGATGGACGGGCTTCGCGGCCGCAGCGAGCCGTCGGCGAAGGGAGCGCGCACGCGCGGACGAGCCAGGCAAAGCGGGCGAGGCGCGCAGGGCGCCGAGCAGGCCAAGGGCCCGGCCATCGCCATGCCGCTCCCCCGTGCC
>CAZONP010000240.1:0-4004 GCA_964581155.1 uncultured Candidimonas sp.
ACGCGGCCGTCAAGGCCGCGGGTGGGCTGCGCATTATCGGCACCGAGCGCCATGCGTCGCGCCGCATCGATAACCAGTGGCGCGGGCGCGCCGGTCGCCAGGGCGATCCCGGTTCGTCGCGGTTTTACCTGTCGCTTGAAGACTCGCTAATGCGAATTTTCGCCGGCGACCGCGTCCGGGCCATCATGGAGCGGCTGCGCCTGCCCGAGGGCGAACCGATCGAAGCGCGCATGGTGTCGCGCTCCATCGAGTCCGCTCAGCGCAAGGTTGAAGGCCGCAACTTCGACATCCGCAAACAGCTCCTGCAATACGACGACGTTGCCAACGATCAACGCAAGGTCTTGTACAGCCAGCGCAACGAGGTTCTGGAATCGACCGATGTGTCCGAAACCATCGCCTCGCTGCGCGAAGCAGCAATCACCGAACAAGTCCACTCCCTGGTGCCTGCAGGGTCCATGGAAGAACAATGGGATGTAGCGGGACTGCAATCCGCACTGGAATCCGATTGGCATATTCCCATGGATCTGGTTCAGATGCTCAAGGACGAGCCCGACTTGTCCGAGGAACAGCTCCTGGAACGCGTCCTGGAAGAGGCCACCCGCCTGTACCAGGCAAAAGTCGACTTGGTCGGACAAGAGGGCTGGGCGCCTTTCGAGCGGTCCATGCTGCTACAGGCAATCGACACGCACTGGCGTGCGCATTTGTCGGCGCTTGACCACTTGCGCCAAGGGATCCATCTACGCGGCTATGCCCAGAAAGACCCCAAGCAGGAATATAAGCGCGAGGCGTTCGAACTCTTCTCCGATATGCTCGACCGGGTCCGCAACGAAGTCGTGCGCGTGCTGCTGACTGTCAAAGTTCAATCGCCCGAGCAAGTCGAGGTCGACGAGCCCGAACCGGCCAGACTGGAAAACGTCACCTACCATCATTCGGACTACGACGCGGCGCTCAGCGGTGAAGATCCCGGCATAGACCAAACGCCCGCAGCATTGGCTGCGGCCGGTGCCGGGATACCGAAAGTTGGGCGCAATGACGCGTGTCCGTGCGGCAGCGGCAAGAAGTACAAGCACTGCCACGGCAAGCTGGCCTGAATCAGCCAGCCATAAAAAAGCCTGCGTAGCATCGCAGGCTTTTTTTGATTGGACGGCCCACATTGGCCCCGACGTGCTACATCAGGAAGATCGTTGCAAGTCCAAGGAATATAAGGAATCCCAGGGTGTCGGTTGCGAATGTCAGCAGCACGGACGAACCCATTGCGGGATCTTTTCCGAACCGGTCGCGCAGAATGGGGATGAGCACGCCCAGGGCCGCGCCGATCAGCATGTTGCACACCATTGCCGTCATCATGACGGCGGCAATGGCAAGCGACCCCGAGATGAACCAGGCGAACCCCGCAGCCACCAGGCTGCCGCAGGCGCTGACCAGGAAGGTGACGGTGAGTTCGCGCTTGACCAGGCGAAATGTGTTTGAACTGTTGACCCGGCCCACCGCCAATGCCCGTATGATCATTGTCATTGTCTGGTTGCCGGAGTTGCCGCCGATGCCTGCCACAATGGACATAAGAAACGCCAGGATTACGATATGACTGACGGTATCTTCGAAGCGTGAGGCCACCAGGGCCGCGATGGATGCCGTGCAAAGATTGACGAACAACCATGGCGCGCGGTTGCGTAAGGCGCTGAACACGGGTGCGAAGATGTCTTCTTCGTGCAAGCCGGCGCGCGAAAGGGCCTGTTCCTGAGAATCCTCCTGAATAACGTCGACCACTTCGGCAATGGTGACGCGGCCAATCAGCCGGCCCTGATCATCGATCACAGGGGCGGACACCAAATCATAACGTTCAAATGCACCAGCCGCATCCGAGTCGGAATCCAGCGGACTGAGCGTCAGGTAGTCGGTGCCCATGACGTCGGACACCTGGGTTTCCGGTTCGCTTACCAGCAGACTGGAAAGTGACAGCGTGCCCTGCAGTTTGTCCTGCCGGTCAACGACGAAGATCTGGTCCGTGTGATCAGGTAGTTCGTGCAGCCGGCGCAGGTAACGCAAGACGACTTCCAGAGACACGTCTTCACGCACCCTGACCATCTCGAAGTCCATGATGGCGCCGACCGTGTCTTCCGGATAGCCCATGGCTTCGATAAGCTGCGCGCGCTCCTCGTCAGTCAGGCCTTTCTGCACTTCAGCGATGACATCGGGAGGCAGGTCGGCCGCCAAGTCGGCGATCTCGTCCGCGTCCATTGTGCCGGTGGCCGCAACCAGGTCCTGGTGGTCCATGGACTCGATCAGGGATTCGCGCGCCCAGTCGTCAACTTCCAGCAGCACATCGGCATCGTGCTCGGAACTGACCAGTTGCCATACCGCCTGCCGCTCATGGACCGGCAAGGATTCCAGGATGAAGGCGATGTCAGAGGGATGCAGATCGTTGACGATGGCCTTGATTTCGGCTTCGTGCTGACGATGCAACAAACCTTCCAGCAAATTTGAGCGATCGTCTTCTTCGTACTGGCGATGCGCCAAAGCTTCCACGACTTCCTGGCGCCTGAGGATTGCCTGCAATTCCTGCAATGCCTGTTGCGCGTCTTCGGGATCTAGTCGGCGCGGTATGGTGATCGGTGTATTTTCCGGCTTGACTGACGTTTCCAACATAGGCAAACCTTGTTACACAGGAGGGAGGGGGCGGCGCTGGCGGTTATTGTCGGTCGCGACGTATGTCAGTGTGGCTTCAGTGACTTTCACCACTTCAAGCTCCATGCGTTGGCGTTCCGCATAGACCTCGACCGATACAGTGACTGATGTGGTGCCAACCTTGATGATTTCAGCGTAGAAGCTGAGCAAGTCGCCCACGAACACCGGCTGCTTGAAGGTGAAGGCGTTTACCGCAACGGTCGCCACCCGCCCCGCTGCACGGCGGGTGGCCGGGATTGAACCGGCAATGTCGACTTGGGCCATGATCCAGCCGCCGAAGACATCGCCATGGATATTGGCGTCGGATGGCCGAGGCATGACCCGCAGGGTGGCGTGGCATTCGGATGGAGGCAGGGCGTTAGGGGTGTGGGAATTGGTCAAAACTTACTCCGGGCGGTTAAGCCATTGAATCGCAAGTTCAGACCAGTACGTTGCACCTAGCGGTATCAGGTCGTCGTTGAAATCGTAACTATCGTTATGCAGCATGCAGGGTCCGAGACCGTGGCCAGCCGAGCGATGATCGCCCTGGCCGTTGCCTATCCAGACGTAGCAGCCGGGTTTTTCCTGCAACATGAAAGCGAAGTCCTCGGCGCCCATGGATGGGCGCACGGCTCGATTGACACGCTGCGCGCCCACCAGCTGATCCATGATACTGGCGCAGAACTGGGCTTCTGCCGCGTGGTTGATGGTGGGAGGGTAGTTGCGGTTGAAAATGAATTCCGCCGTGCATTGCAGAGCCCGTGTCGTGTGTTCGGTGATCTCGGCCATGCGCCGTTCGATGAGTTCCAGCGTTTCATCGGAAAGCGTGCGCGCGGTGCCGCGCATGACAGCGGTGGTGGGTATGACGTTGTCGGCGGAGCCCGCGTGAATTTGCGTGATGCTGATGACGGCGGGATCGAGCGGATCGCGTTCCCGCGTGATAATCGTTTGAAAGCTCTGCGCCAACTGTACCGCCGCCATGACAGGGTCGATGCCCAGGTGCGGCATGCCCCCGTGCGCCCCTTTGCCCTCGATTCGAATTTCAAAGGTATTGCTGGACGCCATGATCGCGCCGCTGGAAAGGCCGAAGGAGCCAACGTCCATGCCGGGCCAGTTGTGCATGCCGAAGACGGCCTGCATGGGGAAGCGGGTGAACAGGCCGTCGTCTATCATGGCCTGCGCGCCGCTGAAGCCTTCTTCGGCCGGCTGAAATATAACGTGGACAGTGCCGCGAAAATTGCGGTTTTCAGCCAGGTAACGCGCTGCAGCCAGCAGCATGGCGGTGTGGCCGTCATGGCCGCACGCGTGCATTTTTCCGGGATGTTTGCTGGCGTGCTCGA
>CAZONP010000241.1:0-1077 GCA_964581155.1 uncultured Candidimonas sp.
CCATGCGGTGCGTGTGCTCGGTGCCAGCGCCTACCAGGCGGACCATATCATCGCCAGCCAGGGGACCTACGAGCTCATCGTCGAGCGGGGCGAGGCCGACTAGGCCAGCGAGATCGGGCGCTTTCCCCGCCTGTTCCGAAATGTGGAATCAGTGCCCCCGGGCCTTACCTGGCCCACCATTACGTTCGACGGCGAAATGACCGTCAACCTGGGAAATCTTGAAGTCCAGATCCTGCAAGTCGGCCGCGGCCATACCAAAGGCGACACCATTGCCTGGCTGCCGGAGCAGCGTATTGTGTTCGCCGGCGACCTGGTGGAGTACCAGTCCACGCCTTACGCCGGCGACTGCTACTTCCGCGAATGGCCACATACGCTCGACACGCTGGCCGAGTTCGGTGCCGAAAAGCTCGTTCCCGGACGCGGCCCCGCGCTGATGTCCGCCGACGAGGTCCGCCGCGGCCTGGCCGGCACACGCGCTTTCCTGACCGACTTGTATTCCTGCGTCAATAACGGTGTGGCCAACGGCAAGGACCTGAAGTCCATTTACCGGGAAACCTACGACTTCATGAAGCCGCGGTATTCGGACTGGGTCATCTTCGATCACTGCATGCCGTTCGACGTGTCGCGCGCCTATGACGAGGCAACAGGCTACGACGAGCCGCGCATCTGGACCGCGGAACGCGACATCGAAATGTGGAAGCAACTCGAAGGCTGAATCTAAAAAAAAAGGAGAAGAAGAGTGGGAGACGTCGACTACCAGGCAATACGGTTCGAATACCAGCCGCCCCCGGCGGCCGGCGCCGAACGCCACGGCTATATCGTGGTCGGCGCCGGGCCTGTCGGGCTAAGCCTGGCGCTGGACTTGGCCCAGCGCGGCCACAAGGTGGTGGTGATCGACGACGACGACCGTCTCTCCGCCGGTTCCCGTGCCATCTGCTTCTCGAAGCGCACGCTCGACATCTGGGACCGCCTGGGCGCCGGCGATCGCATGGTCCGCAAAGGGGTATCGTGGAATGTCGGCCGTGTCTTCTTCAAAGACAAAGAGGTTTGGCGTTTCGACTTGCTGCCCGAACCGGG
>CAZONP010000241.1:1177-4002 GCA_964581155.1 uncultured Candidimonas sp.
TTGCTGGGCCCCGATACGCCGTTCGAGCTGCAGTGGGTCAGCGTCTATACCTTCGCGTGCGAGCGCATGGAGAATTTCCGCCATGGCCGCGTCCTTTTCGCGGGCGACGCCGCCCACCGCGTCTCGCCCTTCGGCGCCAGGGGCGCGAACAGCGGCGTGCAGGATATTGACAACCTTGCGTGGAAGCTGGACCTCGTCGGGCGCAAGCTTGCGCCGCCCACGCTTATCGATACCTATTCCGCCGAGCGCCAGATGGCGGCCGACGAAAACCTGCTGAACTCCACCCGGTCCACCGATTTCATCACGCCCAAGAGCGAAATCAGCCTGCTCTTCCGCAATACGACGCTGCGCCTGTCCCGACAGTACGACTTCGCCCGGCGGCTCGTCAACAGCGGACGACTATCCACGCCCAGCGCGTATACAACGTCGGAGCTCGGCACTCCGGACACCGACGCATTCGACCCGCGGCTGCCCATCGGGGCAGTGGCGCCGGATGGCCCCATTTCCAACAATGCCCGGTCCGGCTGGTGGCTCGAGCAGCTGGGGCCAGGCTTTACGCTGGCCGTCTTCTGCAATGGCCGCCTGCCCGCCCGCGCCATGCTCGACGAGCTTGCCGCATTGCAGTCGGCGCCCGCCGGCTTGAAAATAGTGGTGGTGATGGGCCTGGAACGCATTCCCGACACACCCCCGGGGATGGCAGTGGTCGTGGACCGCGGCGGGGTGCTGGCCACGCGTTACGACGTCAAGGACGGCGCGTGTTATCTGATACGGCCCGATCACCATATTGCGGCACGGTGGCGCGAGCCGCAGCCAGACCAAATTCATGCCGCTCTGCGGCGTGCAACCGGTCTGTCACCCAAGGCTGCCCTATGAACCAGTTATCCACCCAATCCAATTTCATTTCGCCCGATGCGTACTACGAACGCCTCATAAACGCGCACCAGAACCTCAGCACTGAACAAAGCCATGCCATGAACGCGGCGCTTGTCCTGATGCTGTCGAATCATATTGGCGATATGGACGTCATAAACGATGCACTGACAAAGGCGCGGGCCATTGTGGAACAGCCCGACTGACTCTTCCTCTACCTGGAGCTACCCATGACCGAACTTTCGTATCAAGCCGGCTTTGGCAACAGTTGTTCTACCGAGGCATTACCCGGCGCCCTGCCCGTGGGCCGAAATTCGCCGCAGGTTTGTCCTTATGGTCTTTACGCCGAACAATTGTCGGGAACGGCGTTCACGGTGCCCAGGGCGGAAGGTCGCCGCTCGTGGCTATACCGCATTCGCCCGGCAGCCTTGCAGCAGCCCTTCGAAGCCTACAGCGGCATGCCAACATGGACTCACGAATTCGGCAATGGCCCGGTCACACCCAACCGACTGCGCTGGAATCCGCCTGCCATACCCTCCGAGCCCACCGACTTCATCCACGGCATCACCACGTGGGCGGGCAACGGCCACAGCGACGACCTTAGCGGCATCAGCATCAACTTGTACGTGGCCAACCGGTCCATGACGTCCTCCTTCTTTTACAACGCCGACGCTGAAATGCTGATCGTGCCACAGGAAGGCCGGCTGCGCCTGGCCACCGAGCTTGGCCTAATCGACATCGAGCCGTGCGAAATTGCCGTGATCCCGCGCGGTGTGCGCTTGCGCGTCGAACTCATCGACCCGACGGCACGCGGCTACCTGCTGGAGAACTATGGCGCGCCCATGCGCCCGCCCGAGCTTGGCCCCATAGGCTCCAATGGCTTGGCCAACGTGCGCGACTTCAAGATCCCGGTGGCCTGGTATGAAGACGTGGAAGGCGACTTCGACCTGATCGCCAAGTTCACCGGCGCCTTCTGGCGCACGCCGCTGCGCCATTCGCCACTGGACGTGGTGGCGTGGCACGGCACCCATGCGCCCTACAAATACGACTTGCGCATGTTCAATGCCATCGGGTCCATCAGCTACGACCATCCCGATCCCTGCATTTTTACCGTACTGACATCGCCCTCCGACACCCCGGGAGCGGCGAACCTGGACTTTGCCATCTTCCCTCCCCGCATCCTGGCCATGGAAAACACGTTCCGCCCGCCATGGTTCCACCGCAACATCGCGGGCGAGTTCATGGGACTGATTCATGGGGTTTACGATGCCAAGGCGGAAGGCTTCGCCCCCGGTGGAGCCAGCCTGCACAATTGCATGACCGCCCATGGCCCTGATGTTGAAACGTTCGAGAAAGCATCAACGGCCGACCTTAGCCAGCCGCATTACATACGCGACACCATGGCGTTCATGTTCGAGACGCGACGTGTCATACGCCCCACGCCGGCCGCCCTGGCATCCGGCACGCTGCAAACCGACTATGACGCCGCATGGCAGGGGTTCAAGAAGCACTTCGCCCCCGCCACGCCTTAACGGCAATCAGGCAAGCACTTTCCCTGGATTCATCAAACCTTCGGGATCCAGGGCTTGCTTGATTTTCCGCATCAAGGCCATTTCGACGGGGTCTTTATACTTGGGCAAGACGTCGCGCTTGAGCTGGCCCACACCGTGTTCGGCACTGATCGACCCACCGAAGGCATGCACGCTGTCATGCACGATCTCGTAGACGTCGTATTGGCGCGCCAGAAGTTCGTCTTCGCTAAATGCCTGCCCCTTGGCGACGTTGTAGTGCAGGTTGCCGTCGCCCAGATGGCCGAAGATCACGTGCTCGATGCCGGGAAATTGCGCTTGCAGGGAACGGTTCGTGGTCTGCACGAATTCAGCCATGAGTGACACGGGTATCGATACGTCGTGCTTGATGCTTTTGCCGAAAGCTTTCTCCGCCAGCGGAATGCT
>CAZONP010000242.1:0-3995 GCA_964581155.1 uncultured Candidimonas sp.
TCGTCAAGCGATTCGGCACGCGCCGGGGCGGCGCGGCTCGTGGGGTCGAAGGCAACACCGTTATCCACGATATCCAGGTTCAACTGTTGCCCATCTTCGTGCAAGGTCAGGGTGATGGCGGCTATGGGCGGGAGCGGTGATCGATCCGGCGGGAAGCCGTACATGACAATGTTGGTCAGCGCTTCGTCCAGGCACAAGCCCAGCTTGAACGCCGTGCGCTCGGGCCACCGCTCGCGTTCGGCAATGGCCTGCAGCCAAGCCAACGCCTGCGGCACGGCATGGGTTCCGGGGGTGAGCAACAAGGTGGCTAGCGTAGGCATCGCATGTAACTAATTATTAAAGTCAATGATCGAAGTGTAAACGCAGCCAGGCATGTTCACCGCGCGCGCCGCTGCTCAGCCGGTCGGCCAGCCGCTTGAGCAACGTATGCGAAACCCCGGCGAGAGCGTCTTCCAGTGCCTGGTCGAAACCGTCATCGTCCATGTCGAGGAGGTTCGCCGGCGACGACGGCCGGTGGGCGTCGAGCTTGAGCGGCGCGCCTTTATGCACTAATTCGAAATCCAGGTTGAACTCGTCGAAGCTGCCGCGTATTTCCAGTAAAACTCGCCCGTGGCCGGCCGCCTGTATGGCCTCGGTCGCTTCCAGTGCGGCTTGTGCGGCACGACGAACGGCATCGCGGCGGGCGCTCCATGCGGCGCCCTGGCTTTCCACGAATTGGGTGATTTGCTCGGACAGCGGGGGTGCGCCGGCTCCGGTAGCCAGGCTCAACGAGACGCGTTGTGACGTGCCGAGCCGGAAAGCCAGGTTTAGAAGTATGGCGGTGAGCCCCGCGACGATAATTCCGTTTTTGGCCAGGAATTGCACGCCGTTGGGCGCCAATTGGGCAAGGCCGGGCAGGAAGATGACGCCCAGTCCGGCGACGAATGCCAGCCCTACCATGAAGATGCCGCGCGAATCCAACGCGCGTGAAGCAATAAGCTCGACGCCAGAAACGATGAGGTAGGCGGCCGCATATATCTCCACCGCCCCGATGACGGAAGTGGGTATGAGCGTGAGAGCCAGCGAGACTTGTGGCAGGAAGGCCAGCATCGCCAGCAGCGCGGCGGCGGCGATGCCTATCCAGCGTGAGGTGGAACGGCTGATGTGGCTAAGCGCGATGTTGGCCGATGATGTGGCGGTAGGGTAGGCGCCCAGCCATGCCGCCAGAAAATTGGCCAGCCCAGTGGCCCGAATGCCGTTGCCAACCATGCGCATGTCGGCCCGCCGCCAGTCCGCATCATTCATTTTCTGCATGAGCACGACGCTGCCGAACGTGTCCAGCTGGGTCATCAGTGCGAGCAACGTGATTGCCGCGAGTATGCCCGGATCGATATTGAAGACCGGCACCGGCGGACGCGGCAGTGCAAAGACTGGCGCTGCTGACAGCGCATCGAGGCCGTGCAGGCGCCCCAGCACGGCCGCCAATACTACCCCGGTCAGCAGCCCCATCAGCAGCGCGAACAGCTTGAGACGACGGCTGCCCCAGATGGACAAGCACATGATGACCGCCAGCGTAGTGCCGCCGATAAGGGCGGCCGCCGGGTCGAGTGCGCCTGCGGCATCCAGGCCGGAAGTGTGGGTAAGCGCCGGGCTGATCAGCGATAAACCCGCCACGCAGATGACCACGCCGGCCACGGTGGGAGGCAGCACCGCGCGCAGGCGAGGAACGATGTAGCCGGCGCCCATGGCCACCGCGCCGTTGACCAGGCCGACCATGACCAGTCCTCCTATGCCGTACTGCGCTGCAACCATGCCGGCGATGACGACGAGTATGGGATCGGGGATGTGCACCAGCAAGGTGCCGGAGCCCCAGCGTCCGCCCCACGACTGGAGGAACGTGGCCATGGCCATGCCGAGGATGGTTGCCGTGACCATGCCGCGCGTGGCCTCGCCGTCCAGCCCCGATATCTGGGCCGTGGCCAGCACGTAGGCAATAAGGGCAAGCGCGGTCGCGGCATGCTGAATGGCAAGCCCGGTCAACGCCAGGACGGGCGGCTTATCGGCGGCGGCATAGGCCAGGTCGGCAGGGCGTTTGGTGGAGGGCGCCGCAGGGAGTTTCAGTCGTGCAAGAATAGCCATGTAGTTGTTGTTCCGTCAGGCTCACGCACAGCGCGGCGGGATTGTCGCGTATTATATTATTTAGATACTAAATGATTATGCTTATTCCAAGCACCTCTTATTCATCACAACGGTTTATTTCATGAGTCTTGCTAACGAAAAAATTGGAAACGTGCTGGTCGTTTCCACGGCTGGCCAGATCAATAGCGCCAACGCCGCCGAACTGGAAGCCGAGCTGCTGGCGCTCGTCGCACAGGGCGAATTTCATTGGGTGCTGGACATGAGTCGCCTGGACTACATTTCCAGCGCCGGGCTTCGCGTGGTGTTGTTGTTGGCCAAGCGCCTGAAGCAGAACGCGGGGCGGCTTGTGTTGTGCAGCATGCAGGCTCATGTTCATGAAGTCTTCGACATCAGCGGTTTCCTTTCCATTCTTACCGTCGTTGACGACCGCGCCACCGCGCTGGAGCAACTGGCCTGATACGCTTGGTCTTGAACGCTTGGTCTGAACGCTTGGTCCGATACGCGGCGATGCCGTTGCGTCGGCCCCTCTTCGTTCCCGGCCCGGGTTTCAGAATTCACCGACGATGCCGCGTACGGAACTCAAAGTTTCGCGCAGATGGGCGAAGGCCAGTTCACGTTGCTCATCCAGTTGTCGGCCCTGCGCCAGCGTAATCTCGGTGAAGCGTAGTGTCGCGCCCGGAATGGATTGGGCAATTACCGGTATATCCGCCGTTGCCACGTGGGCTATCTTTGCGTAGCCGCCTGTGGTCTGGCGGTCGGCCATCAAGATAATGGGATTGCCGTCCGGCGGCACTTGAACCGCGCCAAAACACGTAGGTTCCGACAGCAGATCAGCGCGCTTGCGCAACGTAAGCGCGGGGCCTTCGAGCCGGTATCCCATGCGTTCCGATTCGGGACGCACACGGAATTCGCACGAAAAGAAATCGGCGACCGATGCGTCGTTGAAAAGATGTGTGTGTTCGCCGCGCATGACGCGGATGGCGGCTCGGGGCATCAGGCCAAGGATGGCAGGGAGATAGACCTTAATCTTCCACAGGCCGGCTTCGAGGTCATCGAGCGCATGAGGCGAGTGGCGGCGTAGCGGGGCACGCATGACGAGGATGTCATCCTTCTTCAACGCGCGCCCGTGGAAGCCGCCAAAACCCCCGCGCAAATAGGTGCTGTGGCTGGACAGCACAACAGGCAGATCGATGCCGCCGTGCCACGCGATATAGGCGCGCAGGCCGGACTTTCTGGCGCCGAACGCCAAAACATCGCCCGTACGGACGATCAGCGGGCGGTTGTTGGGCACCGGGCGCTCATTCAGCGTGGGGCTAAGATCGGCGCCGCTGATGGCAATGCAGGTGGGTGCGTCGAAACGCAAGATTGGTCCGACCAGCGTGATCTCCAGCGTGGCGGCGTCTTCGCAATTGCCCACCAGGATATTCGCGAGGCGATGAGCGCAGTCATCCATGGCGCCGCTGACCGCCACACCCAAATGCTGATGGCCAAATCGCCCCATATCCTGGAAGCTGGACAGCAGGCCGGGCTTTAAAACGGTAATGCTCATGGGCGCTCGCGTCGCAAGGCAAGATATTCGTCCGGTTCGATAGGCACGAATCTTATCGTGTCGCCGGGCTGCAGCAGCGTTGCCGGATCCTTCAGTGGATCGAACAGGACAAGGGGCGTGGCGCCCAATACATGCCAGCCGCCAGGCGATTGATTCGGGTAGATCATGGTCTGCCGGTTGGCAATGGCCACCGAGCCGGCCGGCAACGCGGTGCGCGGGGTGTCGCGCCGTCCTATCGCCAAGCGCTCGTCATGAACGCCAATGTACGGCGCGCCTGGCGCGAAGCCCAGCATGAAGACGTAGGCGAGCGGTTCGCTGTGCAACTGGA
>CAZONP010000243.1:0-3940 GCA_964581155.1 uncultured Candidimonas sp.
GGTTATCCTTTTAAGGTTTGTTCTAATACGTGGAGAGCATGATTCAGTTCGGTCTGTTTGGACCTGGCGTCTGAAATTTTTCGTACCGCATGCAGCACAGTGGTGTGATCACGCCCGCCGAATAAATCGCCGATCTCGGGCAGGCTTTTTTGGGTGAGTTCTTTCGCGAGGTACATGGCCACTTGGCGAGGCATGGCAATATTGGCCGGCCGGCGTTTCGAATACATGTCGGCGACTTTGATCTTGTAGAAGTCGGCCACGGTTTTTTGGATGTTTTCGACGGTGATCTGGCCGTTGGAGACCGACAGCAGATCCTTAAGCGCGTCTTTGCACACGTCTACCGTAAGCACTTCGCGTCCATGGAACCGGGCGTATGCCGACACCTTGCGCAACGCGCCTTCGAGTTCACGCACGTTGCTGCGCAGATGCTTGGCAATAAAGAAGGCCACCTCTTCCGGCATGGTGACGCCTTCGGTTTCGGCCTTGCGCAGCAAAATAGCCACGCGCATTTCAAGTTCCGGCGGCTCGATGGCCACTGTAAGCCCCGAATCGAAGCGCGAAATAAGGCGGCTATCGATGTTGGCGAGCTCTTTCGGGTAGGTGTCGGATGTGATGATGATTTGCTTGCGTTGGGCAACCATTGCCTCGAACGCATAGAAGAACTCTTCCTGGGTCCTGTTCTTGCCGGCAAAGAACTGGATGTCGTCAATCAGCAACAGATCGAGCGAATGGTAATAACGCTTGAACTCGTCGAACGCCTTTCGCTGGTACGCCTTGACCACGTCCGACACGTACTGGTCGGCATGCACGTAGCGCACGCGGGTGCCCTTGCCGTTGGCGAGCAGCGCGTTGCCAATGGCGTGGATCAAGTGGGTCTTTCCCAGCCCGACACCCCCGTACAGAAACAGCGGGTTATAGGACACGCCGGGATTCTCCGCGACTTGCAATGCCGCAGCGCGTGCCAACTGGTTCGCTTTACCGGTTACGAAGTTTTCGAACGTAAGGTCCGTGTTCAAGCGGGAGCGGTCGTGCGCGAGCTCGGCGGCGGCAGCGTTGGCTGTAGCGTTGGCGGTGGGCGTCGCAGCTGGGGCGGCTACAGCGGCCGGCGCCTTTGCCGCATCGGATGCGATTGCGCTGGCACGCGCCGCTGCAGTGGCGGACCGCGCGGCGCCCGACGTTCCGGCCAGTTCGAAGGCGACCTGAACCGGCCGTTCGTACCATTCGGTAGCCAGCGTTTCGATCTGGTGCAAAAAGTTCTTACGCACCCAATCGAGTTTGAAGCGATTGGGTGCGGACACGCGCAACACGGCATGCGTTTCGTCGAACGCAAGCGGAACCAATGGGCGTATCCAGGCACTTATTTGCTGCGGAGGTAGGTCCTGCTCCAGACGCTGGACGCAAGTCTGCCAAAAATCTTTCATGTCCACCACTTGAGTAAACCTCGATTCTACCCTGTCGGAGGCTTAGTTATCCACAAGCAGGATCAAGAAGAACTGTTAGTAAATATGCTAACCGTTTGACTATTCGGTGAAAGTTTGATGAAATAGTGGGCTTTTCGAGAATTATAAACACCAGGGGCCGCTTGTCAGACGCTTGTCTGGCCGGGGTTTGCCTGGCAGCTCTTTTATTTTGGATTACCAATGAAACGCACTTTCCAACCTTCCGTCACTCGTCGCAAGCGCACCCATGGTTTTCGCGTCCGCATGAAAACGCGTGGCGGTCGTGCTGTCATCAACGCGCGCCGTGCTAAAGGCCGTAAGCGCCTGGCCGTTTAAAGCCAACGCATGTTGCACCGGTTGGAACTTCCGACAGGTGCAATAGCATTTATGCGCGCCACATTTCCTCCTGCGGCCCGCCTGCACCGCCCCTCGGAATACACGTCCGCCCTTAAGGGTAAACGCCTAGCCAGAGGGGCGCTGTTCGTTGTAACGACGCCGCGCGACATAGCGCAAACCGACGGCACCGTCGGCGCACGTCTTGGCCTGATCATCGCCAAGCGCTTTGCCGCGCGCTCCGTTACCCGCAATGCCATCAAGCGCGTCATTCGCGAGGCGTTCCGTCAGAAAAGACTGGAATTGCCGGCGCGCGACCTGGTCTTCCGGCTGCATTCCAAGGTGGCTCCGCTTACGCTTACACAACTAAAGATTCTTGTGCGCAGCGAAGTGGATACACTGCTTACCCGCGCCATGTAATGATCAAGGCACTTCTTATTGCGCCTATCCGGTTTTACCGGTACTTTCTTAGCCCGTGGTTCGGCAGAGGCTGTCGTTTCACACCTACCTGCTCGGCCTACACGATAGAGGCAATTGAAACACATGGCGCATTAAAAGGACTGTGGCTGGGCACCCGGCGGATCGGGCGCTGCCACCCTTTGTGCCACGGCGGGTATGATCCGGTACCCGAACCGGTACGAAAATCCCAGCACCCGTCCCGGTAACACTCGCATTGCGCAGCGCTACCAATCGGCACTAGTTTTATCGATATTTCCCTGCCTGTCTGGCTTTCAGATGGGCTGCGTTAAACTGATGGGCTTTTCGCTCAGCTTTAACTTGAAACAGGCGCTATGGACATCCGACGCACCATCCTCTGGATGATATTTTCTTTTTCGCTCTTGCTGCTGTGGAACAATTGGCAAGTGCATAACGGCAAACCTTCCTTGTTTGGCAACAGCCCTCCGGCCGCGCAGACAAGCGGTGCGTCCTCATCCGCGCCGGCTGCCCCCGCCGATGCCAGTGTCCCGACCGCCGCGCAAGACATGTCGACCGCCCCTGCGCTTGAAGGTGCCGTGCCCGGAACGGCACAGCCCGCCGCCAGCGCATCGCAGAAGGTCACAGTAAAAACCGATGTCTTCAACCTGACCTTCGACACCCAGGGTGCGCAACTGGTCAAGGCAGAATTGCTCAAGTACACCGCGCCCGGCGACGAAAGTCAGCGCATGGTCCTGCTCGACAATTCCGCGAATTCAATTTACGTGGCGCAAACCGGCGTTATCGGCGCACCGGAAGGCGCAAGCTTTCCCACGCACCTCACGCCCTTCACCCTTGTTTCCACGCAAGATTCGCTTACCGGCGAGGCGCTGGAGGTCATATTCGAGGCGCAGACCGATGGCGTCAAGGTCGTCAAGACCTACACCCTGCACAAGAGCCGCTACGACATTCACGTAAAGCACGATATCCAGAATATCGGTTCGCAAGCCGTAAGCCCGTCGGTTTATCTTCAACTTTCCCGCGACGGCAACGATCCTCCTGATACGTCCTCGTTCTACAGCACCTTCACGGGACCCGCGCTGTACTCGGCCGATGAAAAATTCCAGAAAGTCAGTTTTTCCGATATAGACAAAGGCAAAACCGGCTACACCCAGCAGGCCGATAACGGCTGGATAGGCATGGTGCAGCACTACTTTGCCACTGCCTGGGTGCCGACCGAAGGCGTGAGCCGGGTCAACGAAGCCTTGCGTCTGTCCGACAACCTGTATGCCATACGCAGCATCCAGCCGGTGGGCGCCATCCAGCCGGGCGAGCACAAGACCGTGGATGCGGACTTGTGGATCGGTCCCCAAGACCAAAAAGCCATGAGCGAACTCGCCCCCGGGCTGGAGCTTGTCGTCGACTATGGCTGGCTTACCATCATCGCCAAGCCATTGTTCAAGATAATGACGTGGCTGCATGCCATCCTGGGCAACTGGGGCTGGACCATCGTCGCACTTACCTTGCTGATCAAACTGGTGTTCTATCCACTTTCGGCGGCCAGCTATCGTTCGATGGCCAAGATGAAGCTGGTCACGCCGCGCATGAAGGCCCTTCGCGAGAAGTTCGGCGACGACAAGGCCAAGCTGAACGCCGCCATGATGGAAATGTACAAGACCGAGAAGATCAATCCGCTGGGTGGCTGCCTGCCCATGGTGGTGCAGATCCCGGTGTTCATTTCGTTGTACTGGGTG
>CAZONP010000244.1:0-3936 GCA_964581155.1 uncultured Candidimonas sp.
GTTCTCATATCAAGATGACCGATCAAAGGCTGAAGGCGCTTCTGCACCACAAATACAGACTTATCGTACGTGGCAGGCGCCCAGCCTGGTTTTCGATGTTCAAGCCAGGCATCCGAAATCACGGTGAAGGAATTCTTCCTCGCTTCACGTATACCAAAAAACGCGGAATTTACTGAAACCCCATGAGACGCCCTAAACGCAAAAAACCCGCACAAACCTAATGTTCATGCGGGTATTTGGTACTTCCCAGTCGCTGTTAAACAACCTGGATTTTGATCTTGGTGCCGACGGCGAGACTCGAACTCGCACAGCTTTCGCCACTACCCCCTCAAGATAGCGTGTCTACCAATTCCACCACGTCGGCTAGCAAAGAGCGGTATTCTAGCACGGAATTAAGATCCGCTTTTTCGCTAGGGCGCGGCAACTTGCACAGCGCCCTATAAAGCTCAATTGCCCTGGGCCGCAGGCGCGTCTGTTGCGGCCGGCGCTTCAGGGACAGCCGGTGCCTCGGACGCAGGCGCTTCAGCAGTCGCGGGCGCCTCAGGCACGGCCGGCGCCGCAGGAACAGCCGGTACGGCCGGGACAGACGCCGCTGGCGCCGCCGGCACGGTCGACTGCCCTGGAACAGCGCTACCTGGCGCGCTGGGCACGGCCGATCCGGATGGCGTAGCGGGCGTATCAAAGCCCTGCATCACGCCGCCGTCCAGGATGGACTTGCCTGCCGGATGGTGCGCTACGTAGGCCAGCCCGCCCGTCGACACAAAGAAGATGATCGCCGCCCACTTGGTGAGGCGCGACAGGAAATTGGCAGCGCCCGTGGAACCGAACAAACTGCCTGCGGATCCGCCCCCGAACGACGAGCCCATATCCGCGCCCTTGCCTTGTTGCAACAAGACCAGCAGGATAATGCTCAACGACGATACGACCTGGATCGCGAGGAGAACAGGTGACAACCATTGCATGAAAAAACTCCGAGGCCTACGCGGCCGCTGCTATACGTAAAAATTCTTCTGCCACCAGCGACGCGCCGCCGATGAGGGCGCCGTCGATATCAGACATGGCAAACAGGCTGGAGGCGTTAGCCGCCTTGACGCTGCCACCATACAAAATGCGGACTTCGGGCACACCCAGCACCGATAGCTGGGCCCGAATGAACGCGTGCACGTCCTGCGCCTGTTGGGGAGTGGCCGTAAGACCCGTGCCTATGGCCCACACCGGCTCGTAAGCCACGACCATCCTGGCAACCTGCTGCGCGCCCAACGCCAGCACAGGCGCCAGCTGCCGAGCGATGACTTCGCTGGTCTGGCCGGCCTCTTGCTGCGCAAGCGTCTCGCCAATGCAGACTACCGGGGTCAGGCCGGCATTGACTGCCGCAACCGCTTTGTCGGCAACCAACTGGTCGGATTCGCCATGCAGCGTGCGGCGTTCGGAATGACCGACCAACACCCACTGGCAGGAGAAATCGTTGAGCATGGCCGGCGACACTTCGCCCGTAAAGGCGCCCTGCTGGTGCTTGCTGACGTCTTGTGCACCCCAGCCTATGCCGCTGCCGTGCAAGTGTTCGCCGACTTGGCCCAGATACGGGAACGGCACGCATACCGCCAGATCGCAGTCACGGACAACCGCAACGCCCGCGCAAATGCCCGCCATCAACGAGGTGTTGGCGGCCTTGCTGCCGTGCATCTTCCAATTGCCTATGACAAGGCGCTTACGACTAGAAGCAGGTTTCATCGGGCCATTGATAATAAGTTGGATAACCCGGCATTGTAGCGCGTTTTGCCGCCCATCTACATAGTAAGAATGATCTTCCCAATTTGCTCACCCGCATCCATCATGGCGTGCGCCTCGCTGGCTTTTGCCAAAGGGAAGGTTGCGTGCACGATGGGACGGATCGTTCCGGCCTCAAGCAATGGCCATACGTGTTGCTTCAGCGCTTGCGCAATGTCTGCCTTGAATTCAACCGGACGTGGCCGCAATGCGGAACCCGTAATCGTGAGTCGACGCCGCAGGATTTGGTTGCAATCGATCGTTGCCTTTGCTCCGCCCAGCAACGCAATGATTACGATGCGTCCGTCGTCGGCCAGGCACTGGAGGTCGCGATTGATGTATTCGCCGGCAACCATGTCCAGCACCACATCAACGCCTTTGCCGCCCGTGGCGTTCTTGGTTGCTTCAACGTAGTCCTGGGTACGGTAGTTGATGCCTTGCACGGCGCCCAAGCCTTCAACAGCCTTCACCCGCTCGTCGCTTCCGGCGGTGGCATACACCTTGTGGCCCATGGCCGTAGCCAACTGCACGGCGGTTGTTCCGATACCGCTTGCGCCGCCATGCACAAGCAAGGTCTCGTTGCCCGACAAACGGCCGCGATCAAAAACGTTGCTCCATACGGTGAAATAGGTTTCCGGCAGGCCCGCCGCCTCGATGTCGGACAAGCCCTTGGGTATCGGCAGGCATTGGGCTGCGGCAGCGACACAATATTCAGCGTATCCGCCCCCGGCCACCAAGGCGCAGACCTTATCCCCTATGGCCAGACCGCCTGCCGCAGCGTCGCCACCGACGATTTCGCCCGCCACTTCCAGCCCGGGCAAATCGGATGCACCGGGCGGCGGCGGGTAATTGCCTTTGCGCTGGAAAACGTCCGGGCGGTTAATGCCAGCGGCCGACACCTTGATCAAGACTTCGCCAGCCTTGGGTTCGGGCATGGGCCGGTCGACCAGCACCAGGACCTCGGGGCCGCCGGGTGTCGAGATTTCCACTGCTTTCATAGTGACTCCTTCAATACAAGCTAAAGAGGCATTATCGCCTGTTTACCTGTCTTTTTTTCTGCCGCGCTGTGCGTGCGCGCCCACAAAGACAGCCACTTAGGCTAAACTCACGTCCTTCAGAAGTAACGGAAGCGTGCCAGAGCGGTTGAATGGACTGGTCTTGAAAACCAGCGACGGGGTAACCCGTCCGTGAGTTCGAATCTCACCGCTTCCGCCAAAATCCAGTAAGCCGTTGATCCACCTATAATCCCTGTTCTTTCAGGGGTATATGGGGACGCGATTAGTCACTCATCTTCCTTGGCGCCGGTCTCATTGACCAGTTCTGCCTCGATTTCGGCAATGCTTGGCAGCTTACTTATCAGCGACTCGGGCAGCTCGCGCAGTAGCTGATATTCAGCGACACCAATAGGCTTGTCGATTCCCGACAGCGCATATTCCGCCACCAAACGATTTTGTTGCTTGCAGAGCAGCAAGCCGATGGTTGGCCTGTCATCGTCCGCCTTTATTTGTGCATCGACCGCAGCCAAATAAAAATTCAGTTGACCAGCATGCTCGGGCTTGAAAGCCGTCGCTTTGAGTTCCACCACAACATAACATTTCAGCCTTGTGTGGTAGAAAAGCGAATCAAACCTTCCTCGATTTCCCGTTCCTGAGCATCGTTGCCAAGGCCAAGGAAGTCAAACAGATAGGGGTCTTTCAGCGCCTCCTGAGCTAGTGCCGATTCTGCCGCCGGTAAGCGGGCAACGAAATTTGTGATTGCAGCACCTTGGCGTTGCAGCAAACGGCCTTTAATATTCAGTTCCAGCGTGCTTCGTGACCACCCCTGCTGGATGGTTTGCACAGCGTGCCACTCGCGTTCGAAAGGCGTATTTAGTTTGGTAAGCAGGGTCACCACATGGAACCAGGGAAATTGGTCAGCAGCCTGCTGCCCAAATTGCCCCTCTGGGCAGTGTTGAGCAAAGAAAGCCATGTATTTGAGGTTGCGACTGGAGAAGCCGCGCATCTCGGGGAAGGCTGCCTTTAGGTCACTTGCTTGGGTATGCGCAGCCACTATGCCATAATTCCCATACTGAAGGGGGCAACATGAAGACACGACACCAGATCATGGCAGCACTCGGCCTGGCCTGTTTGGCCTGCGGCACCGTCCAGGCGGCCGACGCCACCTACACCA
>CAZONP010000245.1:0-3910 GCA_964581155.1 uncultured Candidimonas sp.
GGCCGGGAACCAAACATGGAGCCCACCAAGGCGCACTATGCGCGTGACACCGACGCGCGAACATTGGCGGACGCCTGCGTCGACGCGGATGTATTTCTTGGGTGCTCGGCGCCCGGCGTGCTCACCGCCGACATGGTCAAAACCTTTGCGCCCCGCCCTCTTATCCTGGCGCTCGCCAATCCCGAACCCGAAATCCGTCCTGAAATCGCCAAAGCGGCGCGTCCCGATTGCATTATTGCCACCGGACGCTCCGACTATCCCAATCAAGTCAATAATGTCCTGTGCTTTCCTTTCATTTTTCGGGGGGCAATGGACGTCGGCGCGACGGTCATCAACGAGGAAATGAAACTGGCCTGCGTGACGGCAATCGCGGAACTCGCCCAGGCCGAGCAAAACGATGAAGTCGCCATGGCCTATGCGGACCAGGAATTGTCCTTTGGCGCCGACTACATTATTCCCAAGCCCTTCGACCCACGCCTCATTATCCGGATTGCACCCGCTGTGGCTGCGGCGGCCATGGCTTCCGGTGTGGCACGCCGACCCATCGACGATATGGAAGCCTACCAGCAGACCTTGATGAGCCTGGTCTACCACACAGGCCAACTCATGCGGCCGCTGTTCCGTCAGGCGAAAGCCGCGCCCAAGCGCGTGATTTATGCCGACGGCGAAGACGAACGGGTATTGCGCGCGGCACAAACGGTGCTGGACGAGAAGTTTGCGAAACCCATACTCATCGGCCGACCGTCGGTTATTGAAATGCGGATCGCGAAGTTCGGCCTTCGGCTGCGCGCGGGACACGACTTTGAGATCGTCAATCCTGAAGACGACGACCGGTTCAATGAAACGTGGACCGCGTATTACAAGCTTATGGGCCGAGAAGGCGTAACGCCGGATATCGCCAAGGCCATGGTGCGCAAGCACAACTCCCTGATTGGCGTCATGCTTTTGCAGCGCGGCGATGCGGATGCCCTGATTTGCGGGGTGGCCAGCCGCTTTGACAATCAGCTCAAGTATGTGCAGGAAGTGATCGGCCTGAAAGAAGGCGCCAAGACATTTTCTGCAATGAACGTACTAATGCTGCCAACTCAAACCCTGTTTATCTGCGACACCCACGTCAACGAGAATCCGACTGCGGAAGAAATTGCCGATATGACCATACAGGCTGCCGATGAGGTCCATCGGTTCGGCGTTGTTCCAAAAATAGCCCTGTTGTCGCATTCCAACTTCGGTAGCCGCGTTACCGAATCGTCGCGCAAGATGGCAGAGGCGCGCCGACTGATCCGGCAACGCGCGCCACATCTGGAGATCGACGGCGAAATGCATGCCGACTCGGCGCTATCCGAAAAAATCCGGCTGAAGGCTTTTCCGGATTCGACGCTTAAAGGACCCGCAAACCTGTTGATCACGCCCAATCTGGACACTGGCAATATCACCTACAACATGCTGAAGATGACGGGAAGCAATGGCGTGACCATGGGTCCGGTGTTGCTCGGCGCGGCTCGTCCCGTGCATATCCTGACGACCAGCTCAACGGTGCGCCGAATCGTCAATATGACGGCACTGGCCGTGGTCGACGCGCAGCAGGAGGCGGGCGAAACACACGTCTAATGACTTGTCGGCAACGGCCAACGTGCCCCGCCGCCAGCCCTATGGCCGGTCAATCCGCGCCATCGGCCCCGATTGTCAGCGCCAAGTCGCCGCGGTCGGCGCCGCTGGCATTACTGGCGCTCAAGATCACCGCATAGACACCGCCGGGACCGCGCGGGACACCCGCAATGACCCCCGTGGCGGCGTCCAGAGCCAAGCCGGGCGGCAAGCCTTCGGCGTGAAACGCCGCCGGCGGGTTGACGGCCTCGATCTGGAAGCGGAATGGCCGCCCAACCCTGCCCGACACCGCCGAGGTAGGCCCCAATAGCGGGTATCCGGCCCCATCCTTGCTCAATAGAAAGGCCGCGAGCCGGCGGCGGGCATTTTCGCGCAGGTCGAGCCAGAACAGGCTGATGTCGAAGACGTGATAGTTGGCGCCGCCAAAAAACCCGCCATCGTTGAACAACTGGGCCGGTAGCGGCGTAGGCGATACAAAGGCGTAGCGGCCATCGTCGCGCACGCTTAGCATTTGCATACGGGGGTGCGTGAAATTGGTTCCCGCCACACCGAATGGCACCGCCCCGCGGTGCCGGCTGGCGGGAGTGTGCGGCTCGTCCACACTCCAACTGACAGGATTGATGTTGACCAGCGGCTGGCCGGGCGCGCCGATCCAGCGCTGGCGCGCGGCATTCCAGTGGGCGTTTTCCTCCCAGTCCCCGAAGTCGACCGACCCGCCCTCGGCGAATACGCCCCAGACCGCGACACAGCCGGTCTGGGCCGGCTGCTCGCATGGCGGAATGCGCGTCAAATCGTTGTCGAATACCGAGCGCGGCAGCGGTTGTCCGGGTAGATAAGAGGCCACCAGCCGTCCTTCCAGGGGCGTTCCCTGGATCACCTCCGACAGCAAGCGTTGCGCATGATTGGCGCCCTGGCTATGACCAACCAGAAAGAACGGCCTGCCATCGTTATAGTGCGCCGCATAGTGCTCAAAGGCGCGCCGCACGTCGTGATAAGCGCGGTTATTGGGCGCCTGCAGCGCCGATTCATCCAACTGGTAGGTGGGCAGCGTAAGTTGCCGATAGCGCGGCGCGTACACGCGAGCGACCCCGTTGAACGGCGTGGCCTGTGCCAAGAGCATCAGCTGCGAGCGAGACAGTGCGTCGGGGTCGTCGGCGGGAGCGTTCCGCAAGTCCTCGCGCATGCTGGTGGTTGGATGCACGTAGAAGACATCAGCGCGCGCAAACGCCTGGAGTTCCGAAAAGCCGCCTCCCGCCGGCGTGAGTCGCGCCTTTGACGGTTGGCCGGGCAAAGCCAGCCAGGATTCTGGCCTGGCATAGTCAACTTCCGGCATTGCATCGTTTCCGGCGACGGCCGTGCCTAGCGCACATACGGCGAGGATCGCGCTAGCCACCCGCCACACGCCCTTGCAAACAGTGGACTTCGAACCACTACGCCATTTCGCCTGCATAGAGCGCCCCTTGCACGTCAAGATTCAGGAATGATAGAATTTCCGCCATATTAAAACAGCGGTGACGGGATAGTCACGAAAAAATAAACGCCATAAAACAATAACCAAGACGTAAAAAACCAACAACAACTACGACACCGCACATAGTCTTTTCCCGTCCGACGGCGGCGCCGTGGTCAGCCTCAACTTGGCAAGGAGACCCACATGGCAAGCAGCCTTGAACGCGGACGAACCCGGGTGGCCGGATTCGCCGATCCTGAGATGGATTATCAACTAATGCGACAGCTAGGTGCGTCGCGTTACGGCGGCGCCTCGGTCGGCGAGTGCCTGGCGCTGGCACGGCGGATCGAGAGCGGCGTACCGGCCACATGGGTGGCGGCCTTCGCGGACGCGGCCGCGCGCCAGGAAGCCGATGCCCAGAAGCGCGCTGCGCGAGGGCATGCCGTCAGCGCGCACGACCAGTACTTGGTGGCCAGCAACAGCTACCGTGCCGCCGAGTACTACACCGGAATTGCCGATCCGAAACACACCGAATACGGCTTTAAAAGCCGCGAATGCTTTCTGGCCGCGATGGGCATGCAGAGCGACCCGTTCGAAGTGATCGAACTGCCATTCGGCGCCACGCCGCTGCCGGCTTACCTTTTGCGGCCAGCCGGGCAGGCCGGCCGGCGGCTAAAAACGTTGATGGTCGTCAGCGGCTACGATGGCACGCTGGAAGAAACCTACTTCGCCTACGGCCGCGCGGCGCTTGAGCGCGGCTATCAGCTAATGCTGTTCGCCGGGCCGGGGCAAATGGACACCATGCGCTTCCACCCGACACTGCGCTTCATTCCCGAATTCGAACGGGTCGCCGCA
>CAZONP010000246.1:0-3897 GCA_964581155.1 uncultured Candidimonas sp.
GACGACGGCAAGGGCTTGAAGGCAACGGAATACAGTGCCATATTCGCGCGCGGGGTGCGCGCCGATGAGCAGGCGCCGGGTTCGGGTCTTGGCTTGGCGATTGTTCGGGATCTGGCGCGCTTGTATGGGGGCGATGTTCACGCCGAACCGTCGCCCCTGGGTGGCTTGCGCGTGGCGTTGCGTCTGCCGGCGGCATGAGCTTGCCGCGCTTGATTTACGCTTAGTTGCCCAGGCCTATTTCAGCAAGTGCCGGAAGGCATGCCTGCGCGGCGCGATGGCCTTCGTCTATGGCGACCTTGGCTCGATGAAAATCCAGCAGCCCGATATGCGCCAGCCTGGGGGCGATAACCATGTCGGGCGGTTCGCCCGCCATGCGGCTGCGGCTGATCCTGACCTGCATGATATTGATGCTGCCAGCCACGACATCGAGCATGGACGGCAACCGTTGTTCCCGCGGCGTTGCGTCGGGAAACAGGGCGCCAATATTCTGCTGCAGCTTTTGCATCCATTCGCTGGTGGTGGCGGTGGCGGTTTCCGTATTGGCTTGCAGGTCGCGGGCCAGGTGACGGCCGAGGATATCGGAATTGAGATCAACAGCAATCACGATTTCGGCGCCCATGGCGCGTGCCAACGAAACCGGCACCGGATTCACCAGCCCGCCATCGACGAGCAACTGCCCATCGTGCCACACAGGTGAAAACAGGCCGGGCAGGGCAATCGAGGCCCGGACCGCGTCCACCGTGGAACCCTCGCGCAGCCAGACTTCCATGCCGGTATGCAAGGCGGTGGCGACGGCGCCAAACGGCAGCTTCAGATCCTGAATGGGCATGTCCATGAAATGGCGCCGGAAAAAAGTCATCAGGCGTTCGCCTTTCAACATGCCTCCGTTCAAGCGGAAGTCCATGAATGAGACCACGTCTTTGATGCCCAGGCCAAGCGCCCACTGCTCGAATCGGTCGAGTTCGCCCACGGCATAAGCGGCACCGACGAGCGACCCGATGGAAGTGCCGCAAATAATGTCCGGCCGAATGCCCGCCTGGGCAAGCGCTTGCAGAACGCCTATGTGTGCCCAGCCACGCGCCGAGCCGCTGCCCAGCGCCAAGCCAAGTCGCGGTTTGCGTGGCGGCTTACGCACTGCAACCGGCTTCAAAAGCCTTTAGTTCCACTTGCCGCCCCGACCGCCGACACTGTAGCGCCCGGCGCCCAAGAGCGCGATGGCCAGGCCTGTCGCCAGGAACATACCTTGCAGCTCCAGGCTCCAGCCTCCGCTACCGGTCAAGGTGAAGAGTTGCTTGCTATGCGCGAGCATAATGGCGACCACCATATTGGCCGCGATCAGCAGCCCGCCCAAACGCGCATAAATACCAAAGATCAGGAGCAGCGGAGCGACGACCTCTCCGATATATACGGCCCATGCAAGGAAAGCAGGCAGTCCCTGGGCCGCCACCATGCCTTCGATGCCTCCGATGCCATTAAGGAGTTTTGAAATGCCGTGCAGCAGTATCAGTATGCCTAGTGTCAGGCGAAGAACCAGCTTGCCGAGGTCATCCATCGAGGTATTGGACATGATGTGGCTCCCAGGAGGTGAAAGCCTTATTGTAAGAGTGTTTCCGGAGTTTCCGGGGCATGATCGCGGTATGTCTCGACCAAGCCTGGAAACTGCGAAAAATGGATTTTCAGTTCACTTTCGCTAAGGATTAGCTGGTCGCCCAAGTCGTCCACGATAATGGTGGCGGGATGGGCGCTATTCAGGATCTCGTGCAGTTCTGCTGTGTTTCCGTAGCAGTTCATAGGCAGCAGGACTTTGCCGGCAGCGCTGATGGCCAGGACGCTGACTAGGTATTCCAGCGAGTTGGCGGCGCATAAGCCTACGCGCGATCCGGGCGCGGGATCTTTCATTTGCAGCGCCACGGCAAGCGCGTTCACGGCGGTGGCCAGTTCCGCATACGTGACGGCGGTGGTGCCGTCATCGATAGCCACACTGGCACCGTGCTCTTGTGCGAAATTTTTAAGGAATTCAAGCGACATGTTGCAAACAGCCTTTTATAAAGAGGACGATTTGCCGAGTATAGAGACACACGACGCTTAAGTTATTAAAAAGCCCTAAGGGTTTGCCCTGCGCTGGTTTACGCTTTTTTCAAGAAACATGCTTTCAGCATGAAGCTGGAGCCGTCGATCTTGCAGTCGACTTCATGGTCGCCCGCAACCAGCCGTATGCTTTTGACCTTCGTTCCTTTCTTGAGCGTGATCGAGGACCCCTTTACTTTCAAGTCCTTGATCAGGATGACGGCATCGCCGTCGGCCAAGGGATTATTATTTGCGTCCTTTATGATGGCGCCGTCCTGCGCGTCGTCATCGGCGGAAGCGTCCGCGGGCCATTCATGTCCACAATCGGGACAAACAAAGAGGGCACCATCCGGATAGGTGTTTTCCATGGTGCACTGAGGGCAAGAAGGTAAAGTCGTCATAAATGTCAGTTCAGTCGTAAATTCAGTCGTAAAGTAAGGCAAATCCTAACATGAACAATGTAACCATTTCTGAAGAAGATGGCGTGCGAAGTCTGCACTTTGGCACTAAATGGACGCAGGGAGCTATGCGTGTGGCCATGCCCGACGCCATCGAGCTGGAGTATGTCCAGCAAATGATGATGTGGACATTGTTTCTACGGAATCCCCGCGCCATCGCACAGTTGGGCCTGGGCGCCGGCACGCTCACGAAATTTTGCCATCAACACTTTCCCCAAGCGGTGATCCAGGCGGTGGAGCTGGATCCGGCCGTGACCGCAATTTCCCGGCTGCACTTCGCCTTACCCCCCGACGACGCCAGGCTGCGTGTTGTGCATATGGATGCCATGGCGTTTGTGCTGGACGAACAAAACCACGGCAGGTTCGATGTCCTGCAGGTCGATCTATACGATGCCGATGCGAAAGGCCCGGTCCTGGACAGTGCCGAGTTTTATCAGGCATGCGCCCAGTGCCTGAGTCCGAACGGGATTATGACGGTCAACCTGTTCTGCGATTATCCGGACCACGGCAGGAATTTGCAGGCCATGGACCCGTACTTCGAAGCGGTGGCGTGGCTGCCGGAAGTGCACGATGGCAATGTCGTCGCCATCGGGTTCAAGGCCGCGCCGTCGGTGGACTTCAGCCAACTGGAAGAGCGTGCAGCCGAAATCGAGCGCGACTTCGGTCTGCCGGCGGGGTCATGGGTGGAAGGGCTGCAGGCCTGGATGCAGGGCGGTTGAATTCGCCACTGTCTTATTTCATCGTAATGTCGGGCTGCTGTGTGCCCCACGGCATCAACGGAACGGTGGATATGCTGTTGAAGGGCGATCCGTCGATGACTTTTTCGCTGACGACCAGGTAGACCAGCATATGGTTGGCGGCGTCGACAATGCGCGAGACATTGAGGCCTTTGAATAGAAAACTCATGCGGTGGGTGAAGACCTCGCTTTCTATTTTGGGAATGGGTTTCTTGCCGGCGATGGGGCCGGCCTGGCGGCAGGCAAGCGAGAACCGGGACGGGTCTTCGGCAAAGCCCAGCGCGCCGGATATGCCGCCGGTTTGGGCGTAGGAGACGTGGCATACGACGCCATCGATGTCGGGGTCGGCGAATGATTCAACGCAGACTTTGTCGTTGTTGATGACGCGCCACGTGGTGCTGACGCATCCGACTTTTTCGGCGTGCGCGCCGGTGGTGAATAGGCTGGCGCTGGCGAGCAGTAGAAGGGCGATGAGGGGTTTCATGCTGTGACGTCCCGGGGTATGCGGTTAATTGGTTATTTTATCGCGATGACGGGTGCCGCTTTGTATCTGTTCCCGGTATATGAACCGGCGCTGCGTTCTATTGCATCGGTGCCTGGTATATGAACCGGCGCCGGTGACGGGGGCTGGGTGG
>CAZONP010000247.1:0-3831 GCA_964581155.1 uncultured Candidimonas sp.
TTTCGCCGACTCACCGTGGAAGAGAACATCCGCGCCGTGCTCGAGCTGCAAGTGAACGAAGCGGGCAAACCGCTAAGCTCGGCGCAGATCGGCGAAAACCTGGAACTGCTTATTGACGAGCTCCAAATCGCGCATATCCGCCGCAACACCGCCATTTCCCTGTCGGGCGGCGAACGCCGCCGCGTCGAAATCGCCCGCGCGCTGGCGACGCATCCGCGATTCATCCTGCTTGATGAGCCCTTCGCCGGCGTGGACCCCATTGCCGTCATCGAAATCCAGCGCATCGTGCACTTCCTGAAAGGGCGCAATATTGGCGTGCTCATCACCGATCACAACGTGCGCGAAACGCTGGGCATCTGCGATCGCGCCTACATCATCAGCGAAGGCAAAGTTTTGACCGATGGCCATCCCAGCGAAATCATCGACAACGAAGCCGTGCGCAAGGTCTATCTGGGCAAGAACTTCAAGATGTGACACCGGGCTTGATCTTGATCACTTGATTTAGTTTGCATAATCTATACACTGAAATCATTCACTCAACGTTTACAAGGAGACCGTCCACACACCTGAATCGCGCCTATTGCGCATCTCAATTCTTTGAAGGAGAGCCATATATGAACCTGAATATCAGCGGTCGTCATCTAGAATTAACACCAGCCATACGCGAATACGTAACTACCAAAATGGCGCGTGTCGCACGACATTTCGATAACGTAATAGACACCCAGGTCATACTCTCGATCGAGCGCCTGAACCATACCGCCGATGTCACCATGCGCCTGCGTGGCAAAGACATTCACTGCGAGGCCTCCAACGAAAACCTTTATGCGGCCATAGACTTGTTGGCCGACAAGATCGACCGGCAGGTCATCAAATACAAGACAAAGGTGCAAGACCACGCAGCCGAGCCTGTTAAACGGCAAGAAGTCCCAGCCGAATAGCACTCACCCCATATTTCCGGCGCCCTCCCCGGCCCGTCCGTGAACACCCACCACGGCGCCGCGAAAAATGGCAAACTGGCCTCAATCGCCCCGCGTGATTGGGGCCTTAGTTATGCCGCTTTGTATACTGTTGGTTAAAGCCCATATAATGGTCACCATGAACTTAATGTCGCGTATCTTGCCGCTATCGAATATTGTGCTCGATCTAGCAGCTACCAGTAAGAAACGGGCCTTCGAACAAGCCGGCCTGCTCTTTGAAAACCACAACGGCATAGCCCGCACGGCAGTTTTTCAAAGCCTTATCGCTCGCGAACGGTTGGGTTCCACCGCGCTGGGCCATCAGGTTGCCGTGCCGCACGGGCGTATCAAGGACCTCAAGGAACCTTGCGCTGCTTTTATCCGCCTGGCCGATCCGGTACGCTTCGATGCCACCGACGGCCGCATGGCCGACTTGCTGTTCGTCTTGTTGGTTCCCGAAACCGCAACGCAAATACACTTGGACCTGCTGGCCGAGATCGCCAAACTGATGTCCGACCCAACGTTGCGGCAAGCCTTGACAACCGAAACGGATCCCGCAGCTATCCACCGCCTGCTCACCAGCAGTCCCTCTTAGGGGCACGCCCATGCTAACCGTCCAAGAACTCGTCAGTGACAACGCCGACAAGATCCCGGTGACCTGGATCGCGGGCCTGGACGCCGCCCATCGTCTCATACCGGACGTGGGCCGCTCGGGCGCCGACCTGGTTGGCCACCTGAACCTCATTCATCCGTCCCGCATCCAGGTCTTTGGCGCCGAGGAACTGTCCTACTACACCCGCTTCGACCTCCGGCGCCGCACCCATCATCTGGAAGAGCTCGTGAATGGCGGAGTGCCGGCCATCCTGATCGCCGAAGGCATGTCGCCGCCCGCCGATCTCGTGGAATTCTGCACTGAGCAGCAAATTCCCCTGCTTACCACCCCCATCGACGCCGCGCAGCTCATCGACTTGCTGCGCATCTACCTGGGCAAGCGCCTGGCGCCAACAACCACAGTTCATGGCGTCTTCATGGACGTCCTGGGCGTGGGGGTGTTGATCACCGGAGAATCCGGCCTGGGCAAGAGCGAATTGGCGCTGGAACTGATTTCACGCGGCCACGGCTTGGTGGCCGACGATGCCGTCGAGTTGTCACGCACCGCCCCCAACATGGTCGAGGGGCATTGCCCGCCTTTGCTGCAAAACCTTCTGGAAGTGCGCGGCCTGGGCCTGCTCGACATACGCACGATCTTCGGTGAAACCTCGGTGCGCCGCAAAATGAAACTCAAGCTTCTGGTGCATCTTATACGCTCGACGCCCGACGCATTCGAGCGGCTGCCGGTACAGGATCAGACCGAAGACATGCTGGGCGTACCTATCCGGCGCGTCATGCTTCAAGTGGCCGCCGGGCGCAACCTGGCCGTGCTGGTCGAGGCGGCCGTACGCAACGCTATCCTGACATTGCGCGGGATAGACACCATGGGCGAATTCATCGAACGCCAGGCACTGGCTATCATGGAGAGCAGCCGCCGGGACTAACGCAGGACAGTCAAGCATATGCAGAAAATAGTACTTATCACCGGTATCTCTGGCTCGGGCAAGTCCGTTGCCTTGCGCCTGCTGGAAGACGCCGGCTATACCTGCGTCGACAACCTGCCCGTTCGTTTCCTGCATGAATTCATTGCCAGCACCCGTGAAAGCGGGCTGGAGCGCGTGGCCGTGGCCATCGACGTGCGCTCGCCCGGCGAATTGGCCGAACTGCCCGACGTCATCACCAGCCTGCGCGCCATGGGCACGGCCTTCCGCGTCATCTTCCTTGACGCCAACGACCACACGCTGCAGCAGCGCTATTCCGAATCGCGGCGCCGCCATCCCCTGACCGACCGTCTGCAGAAAGGCGGCAAGTCGCCCTCTCTTATCGAGTGCATCGACACCGAACGTGAAATGCTGGCGCCGTTGCGCGAACAGGAACACGTGATCGACACCTCCGATCTCACGCCTGGGCAATTGCGCGCCTGGGTGCGCGACCTGGTGCAGGCCGACCGCGCGCCCGTGGTGCTTACGTTCGAATCCTTCGCGTATAAACGGGGCGTGCCGGGCGATGCCGACTTGGTTTTCGACGTTCGCTGCCTGCCCAACCCGCACTACGACAGCGCCCTGCGCCCACTCACCGGCCGCGACGAGCCGGTGGCCAAATGGCTGGCGCAATTCGGCAGCGTCGAAACCATGATCGAAGACATTGCGGGCTTCATACGGCGTTGGCTGCCGTTGTATATGCAAGACACGCGCAATTACCTTACCGTCGCCATCGGTTGCACCGGCGGCAAGCATCGCTCCGTCTACGTAACAGAGCAGCTTGCCCTGCGTTTCGCAGACCACTCGCCGCTGCTGGTGCGGCATCGGAACCAACCGCCGATCGAGCTGCCATGACGCCATACCGCAAGCTATCCGCCGTATGTCTCTGCCTGGCCGTGGCGATATTGGCCGGGTGCTCCACAAGCAAAAGAACGGCGGACAGCGGCACCAGCAGTCGCGGTGGCGGCTACTACAAGGACGACGGGCCGGGCTCCAACATCCCGCGAGACCTTAAATCCATTCCGAATGCGGTTCCACGCATCGAAGCCCACGCCCCCGCCAATTTCCGTCCCTATGTCGTATTCGGGAAAAAATACACGCCGGTCAGCGACGAACGCCCTTTCCGACAGGAAGGCACCGCGTCCTGGTACGGCCGCAAGTTCCACGGCAAGAAAACAGCCAATGGCGAAACCTACGACATGTACGTCATGTCGGCCGCCCACCCCACGCTTCCGCTGCCCAGCTACGCGCGCGTCACGCATGCGCGCAGCGGCAAGTCGGTCATTGTCCGCGTCAACGAC
>CAZONP010000248.1:0-3826 GCA_964581155.1 uncultured Candidimonas sp.
GCAGCCGCCAAGGACATCAAGACCTTGATCGACGACAGCGTCCAGAAGGTGGACGCCGGCAGCAAGATGGCGGACGCCGCCGGCGTAACCATGCAAGATGTGGTCGATCAGGTCAGGCGGGTCAATGATCTTATTGCTGAAATCAGTGCGGCCACAAACGAGCAAACGGCCGGCCTGGGCCAGATAAACGACGCGGTTCTGCAGCTAAGCGATGCCACGCAGCAAAATGCCGCGCTTGTGGAGCAGTCGGCCGTCGCGGCGGTAAGCCTGAACGAGCAGACGCGGCAATTGGTCAGCGCGGTAGGCGCCTTCAACCTCGGGACGGACCACGCCACGCTGTTTGTAGAAGATTCGGCTCGGGCAGCGCAACCGGTGCGCATCGCGCTGGCGGCCTGAGGTTTATTGGGCGGCAAACCCGGCATCCCCCCATTCAAACGTAATTCCGCGTATGCTTACGAGGCCATTTGGCATGTGTTCATCGTCATTCAAGGAGTATTCCCATGGCAAAAGGTCAATTACGCGGCAACAAGGAAGCGAAGAAACCGAAACAGCCGCCTAAGCCCGCCGCACCGGCATCGCCATTTGGTTCCACGGCAGGCAAAGGCGGTGCGCAAGGGCCTGACGCTAAAAAGAAATAGCGGCGGGCTGCACTGAAAACTGGGCGCTTCGGCGGAAGTCGCTGCGGCGCTCACGCCGCCAGTCCTCTGGCGTTAATCAAAATGTTGTGTGATTACCTGGTTGAATGCGGCTTCGGCCGACAGGCCGCCGCGCATGAGTTCACTGATGGTCGAAGAGTGCTTCGATATCCCCTCGGGCAACATGTCCCGGTGTTCCTTGAAATAGGCATATTTTTCGCTTTCAACGACATCGACAGGCGTGGCCGGGGCAGCGGCACGGGCGGTGCCGCGTGCAGTACCGGCTGTGGTGGTGCCGCGCGGGGCACGTGGCCTAGCGGCCGCGCTACGACCCCCGCCGGCCAGGGCGGCCTTGACCGCAGCTAATGGAAAAGCCGACGATAGCGTATCGCTTACATCGCCGCCGGCGTTCAGGCTGAGCAAAAGGTTCTTCTTGTCGAAGGCGATTTTTTTGCCGGATGCGTTGATGACTTGATAGTTCGGTCGTTGCGCGTGGCCGGGGAGCTCGAACTGTACATGGCCCCCGTAGGATTCCATCTTCTCGATGACGTCTTTCAGGAAATCCGCACTGAGCGTATCAAGGTTGCCATTCCAGCGTTTGTTTCTTTTCGTGTTCAAAATGTCTTGCTTCCAATACCGTTATCAAAAACCGAGCGCATATTTTACGCGCTGTTTAATCGCGTCTTTGCGGCCTGATAAAAATAATGGTGCAAGGCGTTGTGATGGCAACGCATTGCGGGTGCTTGGCCTAGCTTCAGATTAGCGCAGCCCCAGCCTAGTGCAGCCCAAGAGTCGCCCAGCTGGAGCCTTGCTCGATAAGCAGGTCGGCAAGGCCCTTGGCCTCGTCGGCGGACAGTTGTTGCTCCATCATGGTGAAGACGGCGAAATCAAGTCCGGACGCGTCGGTCATGCGCCACTCGTAGCCGTTTTTCTCGAGCTCGATACCGCATTTATGTAAGACATTTCCATTTGCTAAACGTGTCCACGGGATACCCGGGCTGACGGATTTTTCGTTCATGTTTTTGTTTCCTTGCGCCCGGCATGCGCTCATACATTCATGCGTTGGATGTTACAGCGTTGGTGCAAGGTCTGCAAGCATGGCGGCTATTTGAATCCGCACGAATGCCGGCGGCTCAATCTTGTTCTTTGTCGGGCTCGACGGACTGAACGAAGGCTTGCCGCTGGCCGGCCGTCTGTGTGATCTGACGGGCGATATTGCCGCATACCAGGTCGCACAATGCATAGACCGATTCGTCCGCCATGCGGTAGTACACGCTGGTGCCTCGGCCTTCGCGTTTGACCAAGCCATGCTTATGCAAGATGGACAGATGCCGCGAGATATTGGCCGCCGTGTAGTCGCATAACTGGGCGAGCTCCCCGACATTGCGCTCCCCTGTGCGCAGCAAGCTGAGAATATGCAGGCGTGTTGGTTCGGACAGCGCTCGGAAATAGGCCGCGACCTGTTCAAGTGCCTCGACCGGTAAGTCTTTCATACCTTTACCACCCCAATTTATTAAACAAGTATTGTGGGGCATGGAACGCCTCCCGTAAACCAGTAGTTACGCAAGTAATTGCGTGATTAGCTAATTAGCTACATAATATCACCTTACGGCTGCAGGGCCACCGTGCCGGTGGCGTGGGTGGCGCGGGGCTGAAATGAAAGAGGCGAACGATGGAAATGAGCGGGACGCAGTGGTTGGGTATAGCGGTGCTTGCGGCTGTTTTGTCAGGAGTGGGTCATGCCGCTACAGCGGAGCTGGAAACGGTGCAGCTGCGAGTAAGCAACTCGCCGGACCGCATAAGCGTCGATGGATCGGTCGAGGCGCTGCGCCATACGGAAATTGCGGCGCAAGTATCGGGGGTTATCGTTGCGCTCGATGCGAAGGCCGGCGATTCGGTGCAAAAGGGCGATGTCCTGGCGCGCATCGATGCGCGCGCGGCCGTTCAGAACGCGGCCATCGGCCAGGCGCAGGTGGATATGGCGCAAGCAGCCCTCGACGTTGCATCAAGAGAGCTCGCGCGGCAGCGTGAGCTCCATAAAAAACACTACATCAGCTCGGCTGCGCTGGAGCGGACGCGCGCCGAATATAAAACAGCCGCCGCCAATCTTGCCGCGCAACGAGCGCAAGCGGACGCTGCGCGCATTGCCTCCGGCTTGCATGAGGTGATCGCCCCATATGCGGGGATCGTGGCGGCGGTGGCGGTCGAACTGGGCGACATGGCCATGCCTGGCCGACCCCTGGTTTCGCTTTATGATCCCAATGCCCTGCGGGTTACCGCAGTGGTACCGCAAAGCCGAATCGCTGCGCATGCCAACGCGCAAGACATCCTGGTGGAGCTGCCAGGCATCATGGCCGCCGGGCGGCGTGTCACGCCGACCGGCATACAGGTGCTGCCAACGATAGACGCCCAAACCCATACCGCCCGGATACGACTGGACCTGCCAACAGAGCTCGCCGGCGTGGCGCCCGGCATGTTTGCGCGTGTCTGGTTGCCCGCCGGCGGGCCGGCAACCGAGCGCTTGCATGTCCCTGTCACGGCCATCGTGCGCCGTGCTGAACTGCTGGGCGTCTATGTGGTTGGCGCGGACGGGCGTCCCGTGCTTCGTCAAATTCGGGTGGGGTCGGCGACGGGCGACGAGGTGGAGGTGCTTTCCGGCGTGGACGTCGGCGAGCGCGTGGCGCGCGACGCGCAAGCAGCGGCGGCGTGGCGCTAGAGGCTCTCATGGACAACTCTCTTGGCATATCTGGTCGTATCGCGTCTTATTTCCAGTCAGCGCAGATCACCCCTTTGCTGGCGCTGGCCGCGCTGTTGCTGGGCCTCTTTGCCGTGCTGGTCACGCCACGGGAGGAAGAGCCTCAAATCAATGTCACCATGGCGAATGTGCTGATTCCCTTTCCCGGCGCGTCGGTGGCCGACGTGGAGCAAATGGTTGCGGGGCCGGCCGAACAGGTCTTGTCGCAAATTTCGGGCGTGGAGCATGTCATGTCGGTATCGCAGCCGGGTATGGCTGTGCTTACAGTGCAGTTTGAAGTCGGTGTGCCGCGCACAGAGGCACTGGTGCGGCTGCACGACACGGTGCGCTCGAATGCCGATTGGCTGCCTGCCGGTCTGGGTGTGGCCGCGCCGTTGATAAAGCCGAAGGGCATCGACGACGTGCCCATTGTTGCCCTGACGCTGTATAGCAAGAA
>CAZONP010000249.1:0-3815 GCA_964581155.1 uncultured Candidimonas sp.
GCCGCAGTCGCCCTGGACTGTCTCCTGGCACGCCCCGAAACCGATCCCGAACGAGTGGCGCTGATGGGGATAAGTTTCGGCGGCTATTTCGCCACCCGGATGGCGGCGCACGAACCCCGCATTCGGGCTTTGATCGCCAATTCGCCTATCGTGGACCTGCACGCTTATATGACTGCATTCGTTGGATTCGACCCGGCGCAGATGGCCGATCACGATGACTTTCATCTTGCCGACATCGACCATTTACCGACCGAAGCCGCCTCGCCGCAGACACGCGAGATGACTCGCAATCTTATGCTTCGCTTCGGCTGCGACAGCTTTAAGCAAACCTATCGACGTCTGCGGGATTTTCGCGTTACCGACGAGCAACTGGCAAACATCCGTTGCCCAGCGCTGGCCTTGGCTGGCAGCGGAGAAGGCCCGCAGCCCTTGATCCAATATGAACATTTTCAAGGCGGGGTATCGGGGCCTGTGACCGCCCATTTATTTACCGACGAGCAAGGCGCCGACGGGCATTGCCAGTCGGGAAATCTTGCGTACTCTGCGGCGATTTCGATGGATTGGCTCGACGAAACTCTGGCCTGAACAAGCAGCTACAGGTGCTTGCGGCGCTATTGCCCCGCTGGATCCGGCACCCCGCCTGACGCATACGAAATCGCCAGGCGGATTAAACGCATTAACGACTATCGGGTACGTCGCGCGTATTGGCCCCGGTGTACAGCTGGCGCGGACGGCCAATCTTGTATTCCGGGTCGGAAAGCATTTCGCTCCATTGGGCGATCCAGCCAACCGTGCGAGCCAAGGCGAAAATTGCCGTGAACAACGACGTTGGGATGCCGATGGCGCGTTGCACGATGCCGGAATAGAAGTCCACGTTGGGATAAAGCTTGCGCTCGACGAAGTATGGGTCTTCGAGGGCAATGCGTTCCAGTTCCATGGCAAGCTTGAACAGCGGGTCGTTTTCAAGACCAAGAGCTGCCAGCACTTCCTTGCATGTTTCCTGCATAAGTTTGGCGCGGGGATCGTAATTCTTGTACACCCGGTGGCCAAAGCCCATCAGGCGCACGCCAGAATTCTTGTCCTTGACCTTCTCCATGAACTCGCCGACTTTGTCGATACCGCCATTGGCTTGCAGCTCTTCGAGCATTTGCAGGCAAGCCTCGTTGGCGCCGCCGTGTGCCGGACCCCAAAGGCAACCCACGCCGGCCGCGATGGCGGCGAATGGATTGGTACCCGACGAGCCGCACAGGCGAACCGTTGAAGTGGAGGCATTTTGTTCGTGATCCGCATGCAGGATGAAGATGCGGTCCAGAGCGCGCTCTACCACTTCGTTGACTTTGTACTCTTCGCACGGTGTGGCAAACATCATTCGCAGGAAATTGCCGGTGTATGACAGGTTATTCTGCGGATATATGAAAGGCTGACCTTGGGAATATTTGTACGCCATGGCGACCAGCGTGGGCATCTTCGCAATAAGGCGTATTGCCGACACGTGGCGGTGGTGCGGATTGGTCACATCGGTGGAGTCATGATAGAACGCCGACAGAGCGCCAACCAGGCCCACCAGCACAGCCATGGGATGGGCATCGCGACGGAAACCGCGCAGGAAGAAATGCAACTGCTCGTTCACCATATTGTGATGCGTGACCAGCGAATCGAAATCCGTCTTTTGCGTGGCATTCGGCAATTCGCCGTTCAGGATCAAATAGCTGACGTCGAGAAAGTCGCACTTCTGTGCGAGCTGGTCGATGGGATAGCCGCGGTATAACAATTGGCCCTTATCGCCGTCGATATAGGTGATACCCGATTCGCAGGACGCCGTTGCCATAAAGCCGGGATCGTACGTGAACATGCCCGTCTGGCCATACAGCTTGCGAATATCGATGACTTCAGGCCCAACAGTGCCTTGGTACACCGGAAATTCGATGGGCGCACTACCGTCGGAGAACGACAGCGTGGCTTTCTTGTCAGACAATTGCATCAGATTTTCCTTAAAAGTTATAGCTTTCGCATTTGGGCGACGAGCCGCTGAATATCGGGCGTATCGTATTCGCCGCTTAATTCAACCCGCGCCAGCAACACATCAAGCAATTCGTTGTCGCCCATGTCGAAAAGCACAGTCAGGGCCGACACATCGGTGTCGGTCAGCTCAGTCTCGTATTGATCCAAAAACCGGGTGATGATCAGATCGTTTTCCAGCAAACCGCGGCGAGCGCGCCACCGCAGGCGGGCGCGCTCGAGTTCTGACAGCTTTCTCATTGGCGATTTAAACCTATATGGTGCGGCGAACCAGGAGTTCCTTGATTTTGCCGATGGCATGCGACGGGTTCAGCCCTTTTGGACAGACATCGGCGCAATTCATGATGGTATGGCAACGGAACAGGCGATAGGGGTCTTCAAGGTTGTCCAGGCGTTCGCCAGTGGCTTCGTCGCGGCTATCGACAATAAAGCGATAGGCCTGCAACAGGCCGGCAGGACCGACGAACTTGTCGGGATTCCACCAGAAAGACGGACATGCCGTTGAACAGCATGCACACAGGATGCATTCGTACAAACCGTTAAGTTCGTCGCGCGCTTCCGGCGTTTGCAGCCGCTCTTTTTCCGGCGGTATGGAATCATTGATCAGGAATGGCTTGATCGAATGATACTGGTTGAAGAAGTGCGTCATGTCGACAATAAGATCGCGCACAACGGGCAAACCAGGCAGTGGCTTAAGCACGATTGGTTCTTTGAGCTCGAGCAGGTTGGTCGTGCACGCCAGGCCGTTCTTACCGTTGATATTCATGGCATCGGAGCCGCAAACGCCTTCCCGGCATGAGCGGCGCAGAGCCAGGCTGTCGTCCACGTCGCTCTTGATGCGAACAAGGGCGTCAAGAAGCATCTTGTCGGTTGGCTGAAGCTCGACCTCAAGCTTCTGCATGTACGGGCGTTCGTCCTTGTCCGGATCGTAGCGATAGATTTCGAATTTAACGGTGCGTTTTGCGTTCATTTTTGATATCCCTGCTTAGAAGGTCCGCGATTTGGGCGGGAAGCTATCGACAGTTAGCGGCTTGAGTTGCACCGGCTTATAGTCGAGGCGGCTACCTTCGGAGAACCACAATGTGTGACGCAGCCAATTTTCGTCATCGCGTGTAGGATGGTCGTCCAAGGCATGCGCCCCGCGACTTTCCGTGCGATTGGCTGCGGACTTGGTTGTGGCGCGCGCCACTTCGATCATGTTGGTGACTTCCAGCGCTTCGATACGCGCGGTATTGAAGACCTTGGACTTATCGTTGAAGTACAGGCTGTCGACTTGCGGGGCAATGCTTTCAATAGCGGTCACGCCCTTGTTGAGAAGGTCAAGGGTGCGGAATACGCCGCAGTGGGCCTGCATGGCGACACGAATGGAGTTGCCGACATCGGAGACTTTTTCACCCGACGTACGGGTTTCCAGCTTGTTCACGCGATCGGTCGAGAAGTCGATGGCCGATTGCGGAATAGGCTGGTGCGCGTGTTCGCGTTCAGGGTGGGATTCGACAATGAAGTCGCCTGCTGAACGGCCGAACACGATCAGGTCAAGCAGGGAATTCGTACCCAGGCGGTTTGCGCCGTGCACCGAAACCGCCGCGCATTCACCGATGGCATACAAGCCGTTGACGACTTTGTTTTCGCCGTTGCTGGTGGTGATGACTTGCCCATGATAGTTGGCGGGAATGCCGCCCATCTGGTAGTGGATGGTGGGGACGACCGGGATGGGATCTTTGATGGGATCCACGTTTGCGAAATTGAGGGCGATTTCGCGGATGGAAGGCAGGCGTTTCTGTATGGTTTCGGCG
>CAZONP010000250.1:0-3804 GCA_964581155.1 uncultured Candidimonas sp.
ACAGAATATGCGTGAAGCGAAAGCTGGACGTATCTTGCGCGCGTTCCGACAGGAAGCGCCACAGCTGTTCAGCCTGGTCGCCGCTAAGCACGCCGTTCGTAGCAGCTTCATCCAGGGTGGTACGCTTAAGCTTGATGTGCACGTGAATGCCCGGCCCGCTTAGCGATAACCCACGCCCATCACGTAATCGCGCATTAGCAGTTGCTCGTACTTGGCCTCTTTAATCAATGCCTCGAGCGCATCGCTGGCATATAGCAGGCCCAACGGTGCGGAGGCCTGATCCGTGATGGGCACCTGCTTCAGGCCTTTTCCTTTCATTATTAGCCAGACATCATACAAGCTGTGGTCCGGGTGGCACGCTGTTACGTCTTTGGTCATGACATCGGCCACCATAGTGGTGCAGCTGCAGCCCTGACAGTGACTGATTTGCTGAACCACATCGCTCTTGGTGACGACGCCAAGCATGGAGCCTTCATGGCTGCACACGACAACCAAATTGGCGCTCATCTCGCTTAGTAGCCTGGCGGCCTCGACCAGAGGCGAATCATATTGAATCGTCACCAGGCGCTTGCCCGCTAAAGGCAATATTGTTTGTATAAGTGGCACCCTGTCCCCCTCAAACGAAGCTATCAGTAGCAACCATATCACAACGAATCGGAAAACATTGGATTGTCGGCCGACGGTCCACACATGGCGGCTAGTCAAAAATGACGCCGGTCAATGTTGACCGAGCGCATCTTGCCTACCATGGAATTGTCATCAACATTTTCCACGGAGCAAGAAATGAAAAAAGCCGTCCTGAACATGGAGCCTTTCACCTGTCCATCGTGCATCAAGAAAATCGAATCGACCCTGCTCAAGGTCGAGGGGGTGAAGGCGGCCAACGTCTTGTTCCACGCAGGCCGCGTGCGTCTTGAATACGACAGTTCACTTACCAGCGTCGACGCAATGGCCGATGTGGTCGCCCGACTGGGCTATCGCGTGCTGTCGACAAAGTCGGTCTCATAAGGGGATTAGAAAATGAATCAGGTAAAGAACTCGCAAATTGCCGGTGCGGCAGGTGCGCTGTTGCTGGTCGCGTTCGTGCTGCACTGGGCCGGGCTGGCAGAACTGAAAAGCTACGTCTTGATCGCGTCCGCCCTCGTGGCGGGTTGGTCCATCGCTGTAAGAGGCTTCAAGGCCCTTCGAATGAAGGCCTTCAGCATCGAGCTGCTGGTCACGATTGCGGTGATTGGGGCATTGATCATCGGCGAATACGTGGAAGCGGCGGTTGTCAGCTTCCTGTTTGTCTTTGGCGCCTACCTGGAAGCCCGCACGCTGGAGCGCACGCGCGCATCGTTAAAAAACCTGATCGATGAAACACCCACCGAAGCGACGGTCATTCGGCCAGAGGGCACTATCAAAATTCCGGCCGACGACCTGAAGAGGGGTGATCGGGTGCTGATTCGTTCGGGCGAGAAAGTGGCTGTCGATGGCCGGATACTGGTGGGTCAGGCCCTTATTACCGAGGCTGCCATTACCGGCGAGTCGGTTCCGGCCGGCAAGGCTGTCGGCGACCAGGTCTATAGCGGCACCATCATTAGTAACGGCTATGTGGAAGTCATGGCCGAACGAGTCGGCGACGACACCACCTTCTCAAAAATCATCGAATTGGTTGAAAACGCCCAAGAAGGCAAGACGAAGGCTCAAAAATTCCTCGACCGCTTTGCCAATATTTATACGCCCTCGATTGTGGTCCTGGCCGTAGCCGTGTACGCGTTTACAAGAAACGTCGAACTTGCCCTCACCTTCCTGGTGATCGCCTGCCCCGGCGCATTGGTGATCTCCGCACCGGTATCTATGGTGGCGGGCATTGGAAATGGCGCCCGCAACGGTGTCTTGATCAAAGGCGGCGATATCATGGAGAAGCTGGCGAAGGTCAACGCCGTCGTCTTCGACAAGACCGGTACGCTTACGAAAGGCCGCCCCGAAGTTACCGACGTAAAGGTCTGGGTCGGAAGCGAAAATGACATGCTGCATTTGGCCGCCCAAGCTGAAGTCGTGTCGGAACATCACCTTGGCCAAACGATTGTCTCAGAAGCGCAAAAACGTGGGCTGACGCTCGACAACAAGCCGGCGCATGCCGAAATTATCGAAGGCAATGGCATGGTGGCGGTCGTTCAGGGCAAACACCTGGTCATCGGCAATCGGAAGCTTATGGCGTCCCGGGACATTGCAATAGACGCCATAGCGGAAAACGACGCCTTGGTGCGTGAAAAGGCAGGCAATACCGCAATTTTCGTGGCGATCAATGGGGTACTTACCGGCCTGATCGGCATCGCCGATCAAATCAAGCCCGAAGCCCATCAAGCCATTGCCCGCCTGCGTGCGCAAGGCGTGCAAAAGGTCTATATGCTAAGCGGGGACAACCGCCATACCGCGCAACTGGTGGGTGATGAATTGGCCCTGGACGCCGTCCATGCCGAGCTTCTGCCGCAAGACAAGGTCGACTACATTAATAAGCTGAAAGCGCAGGGATACCGTGTGGCCATGGTGGGCGACGGCATCAACGATGCACCCGCGCTTGCTGCGGCCGACGTCGGGCTGGCCATGGGCATGGGCGGCGCGGACATCACAATGGAAACCGCCGACGTGGTACTAATGTCGGACCGGCTGGATCATTTCGCCCATGCTCACGGCCTTGCCAAGGCCACCGTCAACAACATGCTGCAAAACACGCTGTTCGCCGTAGGCACCGTCGTGATTCTGCTGGCCGGCGTGGTGTTGGGCAAGGTGTTCCTGTCGTCGGGCATGCTTATCCACGAGATCAGTGTCCTGTTGGTTATCGTGAATGCGATCCGGCTGGTGCGCTATAAGAACACGCGCAGTTCGGCAGCAATGCTTCCCCGCGCCTCCGTCAAGGTAGCTACCCCATAGGACAATCTACGATTTGCGTTGCCCTGATCGGTTGTCCACCGCCCCCGCCCCGGGCGTTGCACGTCCGGGATCTTTCACATCTTCGCGCTTGATGCCCGGCGGAAGTATGTCTTTTGTCGTCGGCGAGTGGGGATCAACTGGGGCCCCCATCATTGAACGGCGGTTCTTGTCGGCCACGCTGTCCTTGACTTTGTCGCGCTCTTCGACAGAGGTCTCCTTTCGAAAGGAATCGGCGGCGACACTGGGTGACTTTGAGGATTCGGATGGTTTCGACGTATCGTGTTTCATGGCGGTCTCGCATACAGCTACAGGAGGAAACCCGACCGGCAAGCCGCGTTCCTGACCGAAGTCCTTAACCAACGAAGCTATCTTCTCCTGAAGCTCATTCAAGTCCCCATCATTGACGAGCAGATGCCGCCAACGCGCCCAGTCCGGAGGAAACGGCTGCACGAATTGCTGCTGCATCGCCAGGACACCGGGCGTGGCGTCGGATACGTCGTCATTCCGGGACGCGCGGGCCACAATACGGGCCGTCATTGCGGCCATAGGCGCCACGCATTCGATCAATGCGAACGGGGCATTCGCTTGTGCGGCCAATTCACGCATGTCCTCCCGTTCGTCATGACGCAGAAACGCAGCGTCGACCACCACGGACAAGCCGTCGGCAAGCAACTGGGCCGACAGTTCGCCCAGGCGCCCGTACGTATCGCGCGTTACCTTGTCGGTATAAAGGCTTGTGTCCGATGTCGGCCGCTGCAGGAAACCCACACCATGAAGCCGTTTTCGTTCCACGTCGGAACGTAGATGAACGGCGCCGGTTTCGGCCGAAAACTGGCACGCCACGGTGGATTTTCCGGACCCGCTCAGGCCGGTCACGAGGGTTAGCCG
>CAZONP010000251.1:0-3780 GCA_964581155.1 uncultured Candidimonas sp.
CCAAACGTTCGGCAGGCGCCGATTCCAAATGTCTTCAAAGCTTAGTTTGAACAGCGCGAGAAGAGTGAAGGAGAGGGCCTCAGTGATAACGTGCTGTTCCATGGCCCTGCATTTAAGTCAAACCGTTAAGAAGTTATTACAGTCCGAGCCCATCCATCTTAGTGCCGATTTTGCCAAACAGTTCCGTGATATCAGTCCCTAAAAGAGTGATCGCTGTAATAACCACCCCTAGAATAACTGCCGCCAGAATCGCATATTCCAACGCGCTTACACCACGCTCGTCACGACGAAGGGCTTTCATAAAATTCAACATAAACATCTCCTTGGATTAGAGAAACACAACTATTACCAAACACGACACTGTAGTGCCCTGCCGGCAACCGATTAGGATGACTTGAGGCCGAAACAACAGCATTCACATATCGTTTCAAGGTCACGGAGCCGCTATTTTCGTAACTGTACGTAGGGTTTGTAGTCTAATCCTTACGCCCAGCCTCAAATTGATCTTAACACCGCCAGGCGCCCCAATCCGACTTTTTGCTAGGGACTTGATAGAGATTTAAAAGTTTTGTTGTTATTTTGAACGGAGGATGATGTCCACGAGTAAATACGGGTATACCCTTAACTTTAAGCGGCATCCCGCCACACAAACTTAGCAGTGCACACGCTCACCCATGGAGCACTTCTGCAATCATCGCGAAAAACGTGATGTGTACGCCGCATCAAAAATGAGAAGTTAACATGTTGATCTTACGGACTATCGTGGACAACAAAAAACCCGCAGAGCGTTTAACTATGCGGGTTTCGTAGACTTCTGTGTACTGTTGTAGATGTATTAATGGCGGACAGAGGGGGATTCGAACCCCCGATACGTTATTCACGTATACACGCTTTCCAGGCGTGCGCCTTCAACCGCTCGGCCACCTGTCCTGATTCTGCTTCTTTCATAAAGCGAAGTCCGCCATTCTAGCAGAATTCGCGTTCCCCGTTATGCCGTCACGAAGCCTCGCCCGGACCAGGCGCTGACTTCCGCTGGCTCAGTAGCCGTTCCACATAGCGCGCGATCATGTCGATCTCCAGATTCACCGGCATGCCGGCCTGCAAATGCTTCAGCGTCGTTGCCTGCACGGTGTGCGGTATGAGGTTGATGCGAACCGTACAGCCGTGCCCGTTATCGTCCACCTGGTTGACCGTCAGGCTCACGCCATTGACGGTAATTGACCCTTTATAGGCCAGGTATTTGGCAAGCTCGGCGGGGACGGAAATATGCAGGTCCCACGACTCGCCCACCGGCGCGAAGCGGGTAACGCAGCCCAGGCCGTCAACGTGGCCCGACACCAGGTGACCGTCCAGCGAATCGCCCATGCGTAACGCATGTTCCAGGTTTACTTCCCCGGGCGCATCAAGCCCGGCCGTGCGCCGCAGGCTTTCGCGCGACACGTCGACGCTGAAGGTATCGGCGCCCAGGGAAACCACGGTCATGCACGCGCCCTGAATGGCAATCGAATCCCCCAGCTTGGTGGTGTCGCGCAGGAAGTCTTCCACCTGAATGGTGAGATGCACGCCCGCGTCGGGACCACCGTCATTGAAAGGAGATACCTGAACGATGCGTCCGACTGCGGCAACGATTCCTGTAAACATATTGTGTCTCTAATAAAGTCTTAGGCAGCTGTGGGCTGCACGGATTCAAGCAAGGAGCGCCACCTGTCGAGGTGGCGCGCGCGCAGGCGCACATCGGCGCCCATGGCGGCGGTGTCGAAAAACTCGAAGCGCTGCGCCTGCGCCAGGCCCGCCAATGGCGCCATGCGCACCATGCCCAGCCCTTCACCCAACAACACGGGCGCAAGGTAGACAAGCAATTCGTCGACGCATTCGGCCTGCAACAGGCCGCCGCTAAGTCGGGACCCCGCTTCGACATGCACCTCGTTAATATCATTATCGGCCAACCACCGCATCAACGCCCGCATGTCCAGGCCTTGCGCGTTGCACGGCAACGGCACGACCTCCACGTTCTTGTCGGCCAGCCGCGCCGCTTTTTCGGGGTCGGTGCCGCCGGTGAATAGCCACGTTTTCGTTCCATCGAAAATCCGTGCGTGTCCGCTCACCTCGAACCGCGTATCCACAATGGCCTTGATGGGTGGGCGCGGCGTATCGACGGCGCGCACATTCATCTGCGGGTCGTCGGCACGGACGGTACCAAGGCCCGTCAGCACGACGCAACTGCGTGCGCGCCAGTGGTGACCGTCGGCACGCGCGGCCGGGCCCGTGATCCATTGCGATTCACCGCTGGGCAACGCCGTGCGTCCGTCCAGCGACGCGGCCAACTTAAGCCATACCCATGGCGTCTTACGCGTCATGCGGGCGACGAAGCCGGGGTTGAGCGCCAGCGCGTCATCCAGGTTGCCCGCCATAAAGACCGCGATTCCAGCGGCTCGCAATTTGGCGATGCCTTGGCCGCCCACCAGGGGGTTGGGATCTTTCATGGCAACGACCACTCGTTCGGGACGCGCTGCGATCATGGCGTCCACGCACGGCGGGGTACGGCCGTGGTGGCTGCACGGTTCCAGCGTAACGTAGAAAGTGGCGCCTGCCGTGTCAAAACCGCGTTCGGCCGCCTGGCGCAAGGCCATCACTTCCGCGTGCGGACCACCCGCCATTTGGGTCACGCCCGACGCCAACAATTGGTCGTCGCGCACGATCAGGCACGCAACGCGCGGGTTGGGAGCGGTAATGTATAAAGCGGTTCGCGCCAGATCCAGCGCCTCGCGCATCCAACGTTCATCTTCGCCGCGGGCGTATGTCACGGCTTCGATGGAAACGTGATTTCGTCGATGGCCTTGACGAATTCGCCAATGTCTTCGAAACTTTTATACACGGACGCAAAACGCACGTAGGCAACTTGATCCAGCTTGCGCAGTTCGTTCATGACCAGTTCGCCAAGATACCCGGTGCCCACCTCGCGCAAACCGCTAAGCAGCAGAGTTTCCTGGACGCGCAGGACGGCCGCGTCGACATCGGCGGTGCTGACGGGGCGCTTGCGCAGCGCAAGCTTGAAGCTACCACGCAGCTTGTTGATGTCGAATTCGACACGCGTACCATTGCGTTTCACCACAGCAGGCATGACGAGCTCGACACGCTCATAGGTGGTGAATCGCCGATCACAGCCGGTGCAGCGGCGCCGCCTACGTATGGTGTCGCCCTCTTCAGAAACACGAGAGTCGATCACCTGCGTTTCGAAGCTGCTGCAAAACGGGCATTTCATGGCTGCAATGCCTCGGGCGAAGCCGAGGCGATCCTTGAGTTAGCGATAAACGGGCAGGCGGGCTGTGAGCTCGTTGACACGCACGCGAACGGATTCGATGGCTGCGGCGTCGCGGGGGTTATCGAGCACATCGGCGATAAGATGGCCCGTAAGTTGCGCTTCCGCTTCCTTGAAACCCCGGGTCGTCATGGCGGGAGTGCCAAGACGCACGCCGCTGGTGACGAAGGGCTTTTCAGGGTCGTTGGGAATGGAGTTCTTGTTGACCGTGATATGGGCCTGACCAAGCGCCGCTTCGGCCTCTTTGCCGGTAATGCCCTTGGCGCGCAGGTCGACCAGCATAAGGTGGCTTTCAGTGCGGCCCGAGACAATACGCAGACCGCGCTCGACCAGCGTGCGCGCCAATACGTCGGCGTTCTTCACGACTTGCGCGGCGTAAACCTTGAAGTCGGGCGCCAACGCTTCCTTGAAGGCAACCGCCTTGGCGGCAATGACGTGCATCAATGGTCCGCCTTGGATGC
>CAZONP010000252.1:0-3771 GCA_964581155.1 uncultured Candidimonas sp.
CCCGGATGCACTCTGTTGGCAAGCATTGGGGCCAGCACCTTCAAGGGATTGGTCAATATATTGGCAACCACCACCGAGTATTGTCCCGCCTGGAGTTCATCGGGCAGCATGGCACGGACCTGAACCGCATTTACATCGGCATTGTAGCGGGTTGACTGCACTGCCTGCTCGTCGATGTCGACGGCATGGACGTCGCGCGCGCCCAGCATTTTTGCGGCTATTGCCAGTATGCCCGAACCACAACCGTAATCGAGGACATTTTCTTCCGCCCCAAGATTATCGGCCAGCCACTCCAGGCACAAGTGGGTCGTGGGATGGCTGCCGGTCCCGAACGCCAGGCCGGGATCAAGCTGTATGTGTATTGCGGCACTGGGGTCCGCCGCGCCAGGCGTGGCCACGGGCGGCACGTCGGGATCGTCACGATGCCAGCTGGGAACGATCCATATCCGCCCCCCGACGTGTATGGGCCCGAACTGTGACTGCGTCAGGCGCACCCAGTCCGCGTCGGGTACGTCCCGCAGCGACCAGGCGTCATCCGCATAGTCGGCCACCCCGGACACGCGCAGCTGCTCCAACAGCTGACGCGGATCAAGACCATCGGGCAGCAAGGCGACCACGCGGTTGCGATTCCAGGCATGCGCCTGCGGCTCCATGCCCGGTTCGCCGAACAGCGGGGTTTCAGCATCCGTGTCGCCATCGGCGTCTTCGACGGAGACGGATAGAACGCCTGCGTCCAGCAAGGCATCCGACAACGCCTCGGCCTGCGCTTCCGGGCAAATCAGTACGAGTTCGCGCATAGTGTTTTTCCGTAAATTGAAAACAGGGGCTTGTGCCCCCGTTTGCCTATCTTTGCGCCCTGGATGCTAAGGGCGTTGCGACAGCTTGTGCTCGAGGTAGTGAATACTGGTGCCGCCTTCGACGAAGCGGGCATCCTGCATAAGCTCGCGATGTAGCGGTATGTTGGTAAGCACGCCTTCCACCGCCATTTCCGACAAGGCGATCTCCATTCGGGCAATAGCCTGCTTGCGCGTATCGCCATACGTGATCAGCTTGGCGATCATGGAGTCGTAGTTGGGTGGAACCATATAGCCGCTGAATACATGCGAGTCCATGCGCACCCCGGGACCGCCCGGTGTATGCCAGTTGGTAATTCGCCCGGGGCTGGGCGTGAACTTGAACGGATCCTCGGCATTGATCCGGCATTCGATCGCATGCCCCTTGATCACTACATCACGCTGGCGCATGGTGAACTTCTCGCCGGCCGCGATCAGGATTTGTTGCTGCACCAAGTCGATGCCCGTGACCATTTCAGTCACCGTGTGTTCGACCTGAATGCGGGTATTCATTTCAATGAAGAAGAATTCGCCGTTTTCGTATAGGAACTCGAAAGTGCCGGCACCACGGTAGTTGATCTTGCGGCAAGCCTCTGCGCAACGGTCGCCTATGCGTTCTATAAGGCGCCGCGCAATTCCGGGGGCCGGCGCTTCTTCGATGACTTTCTGGTGACGCCGCTGCATGGAACAATCGCGCTCGCCCAACCAGACGGCATTGCGCACGCCGTCGGCAAGCACCTGGATCTCGATATGGCGCGGGTTCTCCAGGAACTTCTCCATATAGACTTCGGAGTTGTCGAAGGCGGCGCCTGCCTCGGAGCGCGTCATGGTTACCGCGTTCAAGAGAGCGGCTTCGGTGTAGACGACACGCATACCGCGCCCGCCACCGCCGCCCGCCGCCTTGATGATCACGGGGTAGCCCACTTCACGGGCGATGCGCAGGATTTCCTTGGAGTCGTCGGGCAACGCGCCTTCCGAACCTGGTACTACCGGCACGCCTGCCTCGATCATGGCGTGTTTGGCGCTGACCTTGTCGCCCATCAACCGAATGGAATCCGGCCGGGGCCCGATGAATACAAAACCGCTTTTCTCGACACGGTCGGCGAAGTCGGCATTCTCGGCAAGAAAACCATAGCCTGGATGGATGGCTTCCGAATCGGTTACTTCAGCCGCCGAGATGATGGCGGGCATGTTCAGGTAGCTGTCACGCGGTGCCGCAGGACCGATGCAAACGGATTCGTCCGCCAGACGCACATACTTGGCGTCGCGATCGGCCTCCGAGTGAACCACCACCGTCTTGATGCCCAGCTCGCGGCAAGCACGCTGAATGCGCAGGGCGATTTCGCCGCGATTGGCAATTAGAATTTTCTCGAACATGGCCTACCCGATTACAAACAGGGGTTGACCGTACTCGACGGGCTCGCCATTTTCCACCAGGATTTCTTTGATGACACCCGACTTGTCGGCCTCGATCTCGTTCAATAGCTTCATGGCTTCAATGATGCATAGCGGCTCGCCCTCTTTCACTGCCTGGCCGATTTCCACAAAAGGCGACGCCCCTGGATTTGGGGCGCGATAAAAGGTACCGACCATGGGCGCCTTGACGGTATGGCCCACCGGGGCGGCGGGCTCGGCGGGGGCTGCGGCAACAGGTGCCGCTGGTGCCGCGGCAGGCGCTTGCTGCGCATACGCGACGGGCTGGACCGTTTGGGAGAATTTGACGATTCTGACCTTGCCTTCGCCTTCGGTGATCTCGAGTTCGGCAATACCGGACTCAGAAACGAGGTCAATCAAGGTTTTAAGTTTTCTTAGGTCCATGCGAACTTCCCGTGGCATTACTCCGTGGCCATTGCCCAGAGTAATGCAATAGTAAAAGGTTAAAAGAGATACTGCGCCTAATTTGCCAGAGCATAGCGCAAGGCGGCTTCGTAGCCGAAAGCGCCCAGCCCCACGACCACGCCCAGCGCCGTATCCGACAAATAGGAGTGGTGACGAAAGGTTTCCCGTGTGTGCACATTCGACAGATGTACTTCGATGAATGGGATACTGACAGCAGCCAGCGCATCTCGGAGCGCAACGCTGGTATGCGTATAAGCCGCAGCGTTGATAATGATGAAATCCGTCCCGTCCTGGCGACCGGCGTGTATCCGGTCGACGAGCTCGCCTTCATGGTTGCTTTGAAACGCAATACAGCTTGACGCATGCTCGGCGGCCAGCTCGTGCAAACGCTGGTTGATGTCGATAAGGGTATGCCGGCCGTAAATCTCGGGCTCGCGAGTACCTAGCAAGTTGAGATTGGGGCCGTGCAAAACAAGAATATGCTGCGCCATTGCGGATTTTTCATGAAGATAGACCGCCTTTTTACGCTAAAACGGTATATTTGTCCATTAACGTGGCGCGTCCAACCCCTGTAATTGACGCTCCAGATCGGTCGGATTTATCTGGCCCAGAACTTCGTGGGCTATTTGTCCGTTTTGGTTAAAAACCAGGGTATAAGGCAGGCCGCCCTGTTTATTGCCAAGTTCACGCATTTTCTGGATCCCGCCGTGCCCGGCGATCAGCACCGGGTAGGACACCCGCACTTTCTTCAGGAATTTTTCAACATTGACGGTCGTGTCGACCGCAAGTCCCACAAATTGTATGCCTGGATACTTGGTGTGCAGAAGGTCCAGATCCGGCATTTCTTTCACACACGGCGGGCACCACGTGGCCCAAAAGTTCAGCACCAGCGGCTTGCCCAAATAAGAATCCAGCCCTGTCTCAACGCCGGTCACATCGGGAAAGCTGTTACCGAAAAAGGGATGCGCCGGTAAAGCTGAGGCCATTACCGACCGCAACGGCATCATGCCGGTTAGGGCGACGCCCAAGGCACCAAGTGCCGCATGGCCGAAAAGTTCGCGCCGTTTCATGTTCACTCCGTCCTAAAGCTATCGTATGC
>CAZONP010000253.1:0-3766 GCA_964581155.1 uncultured Candidimonas sp.
CTATGTCAAGCTGGGCACGCAGATGTGCCCAACCTGCCGCGTGCCGGTCGAACCACAGAAGCCGGAACAAATTGCCGCACAACTGATGCGCGACTATAAAGGCCGGCACATCGGCGTGCTGGCGCCGCTTGTCAGTGCGCGCAAAGGCTATTACACCGAACTGGCGAAATGGGCGGGGGCCAAAGGCCACACCCACCTGCGCGTTGACGGTGCCTTCATCCCCGTGGCGCCCTGGCCGCGCCTTGACCGCTACAAAGAACATACGATCGAATTGCCGATCGCCGATTTCATCGTCGATGCGGGAGATGAGGCCCTGCTGCGCGGCGCTATACGCAGCGCGTTGGAACATGGCCAGGGCAGCCTTAGTATTCTGCTCGATATCGGCGCCGTCGATAGCGGCACGCTGGACGACCGGCGCCAGGGCGGTGTGTCCGACGCGCCTGAACAACGGCACTTTTCCGTAAAGCGCGCGTGCCCCAGTTGCGGCACCAGCTTCCCCGAACCCGACCCACGCATGTTCTCGTACAACTCCAAGCATGGCTGGTGCACCAGCTGCTTCGGAACGGGTATGCAGTTGGCGGGATTCGACGCCGAACAGACGGGCGAGGAAACCACCTGGAATGCTTGGTACGAAGGCAATACGGAAACGTGTGGCGCATGCCACGGGGAGCGGCTCAACCCTGTCTCGCGCGCATTCCTGTGGCGCGGCCGCTCCATTGCCGAACTGGCCGCGTTGCCCGTGTCGGACGCGCAAACATTCTTTGCCGGCCTGGTCACGCAAGGCCGCGAGGTAGAAATCGCCCGCGATATCCTGGCCGAGATCCAGGGCCGGCTGAACTTCATGCATCAAGTCGGCTTAAGCTACCTGGCACTGGACCGCGCCGCCCCCACCCTGTCGGGCGGCGAAGCCCAACGCATCAGGCTTGCGGCCCAATTGGGATCCAATCTTCAAGGCGTGTGCTACGTCCTGGACGAACCGACCATAGGCCTGCATCCCCGCGACAACCAGATCCTGCTAAACGCCCTCGCGGCACTCGAGGGCAATGGCAATACGCTGGTGGTCGTCGAGCACGACGAAGAAACCATACGCCGCGCCTCACATATCATCGACGTCGGCCCAGGCGCCGGGGTACGCGGCGGCACCGTAGTCGCGCAAGGCACGGCGCAAGACCTCATCGACAGCCCCATCTCCGTAACAGGACGCTATTTGAAGACACCGTCCAAGCACCCGCTGCAGGCGCGACGCGCGGTGGATGCCGAAACGCCAATGATCCACGTGCATTCGGCCCACCTTCACAATCTGCATAACGTGACGGCTGCGTTTCCCATCGGACGCCTGAGCGTCGTTACGGGCGTTTCCGGATCGGGCAAGTCGACCTTGGCGCGCGAAGTCTTGCTCGACAACGTGGCTCAGGCCGTCGCAAAGCGCCAGGGGCCCGTCTGGCATGGCTGTGTCGACATTACTGGCTGGGAACATATAGACCGCGTACTTGAAGTGGATCAAACCCCCATCGGCAAGACCCCTCGCTCCTGCCCGGCCACCTATGTCGGTTTTTGGGACGATGTGCGCAAGCTATTTGCCCAGACGCGCGATGCCCGCATGCGTGGCTGGAGCGCGGCCCGGTTCTCGTTCAACACTGGGGAAGGCCGCTGCCCGGTATGCGAGGGACAAGGCTTGCGCACCATCGAAATGAGTTTCCTTCCCGACGTTAAAGTCCACTGCGACGCATGCCACGGCGAACGCTTCAATCGCGACACCCTGAACGTAACCTGGGCGGACAAGAGCGCGGGCGAAGTATTGAAGATGGAAGTGGACGAAGCCATTCCCTACTTCGCCGCGCACTCGAAAATATCGCGCATCCTGCAATTGATGCAAGACGTTGGACTGGGCTACTTGACCCTGGGCCAGCCTTCCCCGACGCTATCGGGCGGCGAAGCGCAACGCATCAAGCTCGTGACGGAACTTGCCAAGGCACGACTCACCGAAGGCGTCATCAAGACGGGCCGGGCATCGCGCATTCCACACACGCTATATGTCCTGGACGAGCCCACCGTGGGGCTTTCCATGGCGGATGTGGAGAAACTCGTGCATGTCCTGCATCGCTTGGTGGACGCCGGCAATACCGTCGTCGTGATCGAGCACAACCTGGATATCATTGCCGAGGCGGACTGGGTCCTGGATTTGGGGCCGGAAGGCGGGACGGGCGGCGGACGACTGGTGGCGCAAGGCACACCCGAACACATTGCCAGCCTGCATGAACGCTCGCACACCGGCGCCGTGCTCGCTCCATTCCTGGTGGCGAGTCAATAATGCTCTGCCGATTCGAAGACCGGCTACAGGGCAGAATGCTGGAGCTGGTGGATTTCAGCCATCGCATCACGGCGGATGCACCCGACCAATTAGCGGGCGCGTTCCAGCAAATCAAGGCCGCCCAGGATCAGGGTTGCTGGATCGCCTTGCTGCTTGACTATGAATTGGGTGAGTGGCTCGAACCAGCCGTCGTTTCACACTGCGCCCAGGGTCCCGCATGCCGCCCGGCCGCCCAAGCGCACAAGTCCAGGCCGCGCCTGACGGCGCTCGCGTACAAGCGAGTCCGGCATGCCGGCATTGAACCCATGCCTCCAGCCAACACCGCCGGCATTGCCACGGGCAAGCCTGCCGTGCAGTGCCGCCCCGGAATCTCCCGGGCGACCTATATGCAGCATGTCGAAGCGATCCGTGCCGGCATCGCGCGCGGCGACTTCTACCAGACCAATTACACGTTTCCCATCAAGGTGGAAACCGGCGCCGCGCCGCGCGACCTTTACGAGGCGGTCGCGTCACGGCATCCGGCCGCGCATGCGGCGTATATCGAGGACGGGGCGCGACGCTTGTTGTCGTTCTCGCCCGAACTGTTTATAGAGCGCTGCGGGGCCAAGTTGACGGTGCGGCCGATGAAGGGAACCGCCCCGCGCCACACCGACCCCATTCTGGACCAGCAGGCAGCCGACGCGCTGGCGCACAGCGAAAAAGACAGGGCCGAAAACCTGATGATCGTCGACTTGCTGCGCAATGACCTGGGCCGCCTGGCAATACCTGGATCGGTGAAGGTCGAAGCGCTCTTCACGCTGGAACGCTACCCCTCCGTCTGGACGCTCACGTCCACGATCACGGCGCAGGCGCCTGATGCCAGCCTGGAAGCATTGCTGCGCGCCTTGTTTCCCTGCGGATCCATTACCGGAGCCCCCAAGATAGCGGCCATGCAGCAGATCAGGCAGCGCGAAACCGCCCCGCGCGGAATCTATTGCGGCAGCATCGGGTGGCTGGCGCCCGATGGGGACTGCTCATTGAATGTTGCCATACGCACCATCGAGATGGGCAGCGACGACTGCGGCATCTTCGGGGTGGGCGGCGGAATTGTCCATGACTCGGAGCCCGCGATGGAGTGGGAGGAATGCCACTGGAAGGCCCGCATACTGCCAACCGGCTAAGGACTGTGGTCCGGCCGATTAAAAGCTTCAGAGTGTGGCGGCACGCCAGCCGCGCAAGGCGTTGGACAGCCGGATCTCGCCGGCGCAAGTAAAGTCGCTGCGCGAGATCCGGGCTTCGCGCACCAGCCCGCCATCCAGCAATGACTGGCGCTGTACGCCCGGCAGCAAACCGGCATTCACGGGTGGCGTAAGCCAGGCGCCTGAGCCATCGCGAATGTAGAGATTGCAGCGACTGCCCTCGCATACCTCGTCCTTATCGTTGCAGAAGACGATGTCGAAGACATCCGGGTTTTCC
>CAZONP010000254.1:0-3690 GCA_964581155.1 uncultured Candidimonas sp.
ACGTATCGCACCTTAACCTGCACAAGACCTTCTGCATTCCGCATGGCGGCGGCGGCCCGGGCGTGGGTCCAGTGGCCGTGCGCTCGCACCTGACTCCGTATTTGCCTGGCCTGCTCGACGAATCGGGCCAGTTGCCGGCCGGTGCGCTGGCGGGGCCGGTATCGGCTGCGCCCTATGGGTCCGCCAGCATTCTGCCCATTCCTTACCTATACATCACCATGATGGGCGCCGAAGGCCTGTTGGCCGCCACTGAAGTGGCCATATTGAACGCCAACTATATTGCACACCGCCTGCGCGATCATTACCCCATCCTGTACGCCGGCCACAATGGTCGGGTGGCGCACGAGTGCATACTGGACATCCGGCCCATTAAAGACAGCTGCGGCATTTCGGGCGAAGACATTGCCAAGCGCTTGGTCGACTACGGTTTCCACGCGCCGACCATGAGCTTCCCGGTCGCGGGCACGCTAATGGTCGAGCCCACCGAGTCCGAAGGGCTGGCTGAACTGGACCGCTTCATCGACGCCATGATCGCCATACGCGCCGAGATCTCGGCCATTGAAGACGGCGCGAAAGACGCCAACGACAATGTGCTGAAGAACGCGCCGCATACGGCGCAAATGCTGCTGGTGACGGAATGGCATCACGACTACACACGCGAAGAGGCGGCGTATCCGGTGGGCGAACTGCGCGCCAACAAGTACTGGTCGCCGGTGGCGCGCGTCGATAACGCGTATGGGGACAGGAACCTGATATGTTCCTGCCCGCCCATCGAAGACTACATGGAGGCCTAAGCCTGCACGGGGCGTCTTAGTCCACGGTCTTCAGCACGTCTGCGATGCAGCTGAAGATCTCGTGGATCTGGTCTTCTTCAATGACCAGCGGTGGCGACACGGCGATGATATCGCCCGTGAAGCGCACCATGACGCCCTGGTCGAAACACTTGCGAAAGACCTCGGCCGCGCGGGCTCCCGGCGCATTGGGCCGAGGGGCAAGCTCGATGCCCGCGACCAGACCCAGATTGCGCACATCGATGACGTGTGGCGCGTCTTCAAGCGCATGTGCGGCATCTTCGAACGTGCCCGCCAGCGAACTGGAACGATCGAAAAGCTTGTCGCGACCGTAGATTTCCAGTGTGGCGAGAACGGCGGCGGTGGCCAGCGGATGCGCCGAGTAGGTGTAGCCGTGGAAGAATTCGATGCCGTTGGCGGCTGCCCCCAAGATGGTGTCGTGGATCTCGCGTTTGACTGCGACCGCCCCAACCGGAACACTGGCGTTGCTAATGCCCTTGGCCAGCGTCATCAGGTCTGGTGTGACCCCGAAGTATTCGGCGGCCGTGGCTGCTCCCAGCCGTCCGAAGCCGGTGATGACTTCGTCGAAAATCAGCAAGATGCCATGTTTTTGCGTGATGGCGCGCAGTTTTTCCAGGTAGCCCTTGGGCGGCACCAGCACGCCCGTGGAACCGGCCAACGGTTCGACAATGACTGCGGCAATGGTCGACGCATCGTGCAGCGCCACAATACGCTCGAGCTCATCGGCCAAATGGGCGCCCCAGTCCGGCTGGCCGCGCGAATGCGCGTTCTGCGACAAGTCGTGCGTATGCGGAAGGTGGTCGACCGCAGGCAGCAGGGCACCGGAAAATGTCTTGCGGTTGGGCGAGATGCCGCCCACCGAGATACCGCCGAAGCCCACGCCGTGGTAGCCGCGTTCGCGGCCGATAAGACGGGTGCGTTGACCTTCGCCGCGAGCCCGGTGATATGCCAGCGCAATCTTCAATGCCGTATCCACGGCTTCGGACCCGGAATTGGTGAAGAAGATGCGGTCCATGCCGGCCGGCATGAGGCTGGCCACTGCCGTGGCGGCTCGAAACGAGTCGCTATGGCCGAGCTGGAAGCTGGGCGCGAAGTCCAGTTCAGCCGCTTGCCTGGCGATTGCCTCGACGATTTCAGTGCGGCCATGCCCGGCGTTGACGCACCACAGGCCGGCGGTACCATCCAGAATCTGTTGGCCCTTCACCGACGTGTAATACATGCCCTTGGCCTTGGCCAGCAGGCGCGGCTCTTCCTTGAACTGGCGGTTGGCGGTGAACGGCATCCATAGATTGGAAAGATCGGGAATGGCGGCTAGGCTGGACATGGTCACCTCGGGCGGTAGAAGGAAGAAGGAGGAACGGAATGGGCATGGCCCAGATGCCTATTCTCGTCGGGTGTCATCATGAATGAAATATACAGTGCACTCTATAAAGTAATTACCGTATTGGTGATATAAATAAGACTGTGCAGAAATGGGGTGGCCATGATCTTCTTTGAACCCGTGCGCGACCGCCGGCGTGCGCCGTCGCTGGTGGACCAGGTGTTGCAGGCGGTCGAGCAGGCAATAAAAGGGCAGATATTGCGCCCGGGCATGGCTGTCCCCTCTGTACGCGAATTTGCCCGGTCGCATGGGCTAAGTACATTCACCGTGTCGGCCGCCTATAACCAGCTGGTGGCCCAGGGCTGGCTGGTGTCACGGCCCGGGTCGGGGTATAGGGTCAGCCGCCCGGCGGTGTCCGCGCCGGCCGCGTCAACCCCAGCGGGCTGGAAGCCGCCCGCCATCAGCGCGTCGTGGCTGCTGTCCGATATCTTCGCGGACCATTCCATACCCATAAAGTCGGGCTGCGGCTGGCTGCCGTCCAGTTGGCTGAACGAGACGGGGCTGGAACAGGCGCTACGCCAGGCCGCGCGCGTGCCTGCGCACCAAATTGCGGGCTATGGGCATCCATACGGTTATTTTCCACTGCGTGAACACCTGGTGCAGACTTTGGGGGGCTATGGACTGCAGGTCGACACCGATCAGATCCTGCTTACGCAAGGCGCGACGCAGGCGCTGGACATCGTCGCCCGGACGCTGCTGCGTCCCGGCGACACGGTGGTCGTAGAATTGCCGGGCTATGCCAATTTACTGCCTGCCTTGCGTCTGGCCGGCCTGCATATCGTGGGCGTCCCGCGCACGCAGGAAGGACTGGATATCGCCGGCCTCGAACGGACACTGGCGGATCATGCCGTCAAGGCCTTGTTCCTGAACACGGTGTTGCAGAACCCTACGGGCACCAGTATTAGCATGGCCAACGCCTTCCGGATACTTCAGCTGGCAGAGCGGCATGATTTCTGGGTGGTTGAAGACGACGTGTCGCGCGACTTGCTGCCCGGCGTCGCGCCCATGCTGTCCGCCCTGGCGGGCACCGACCGCGTCATCTATATATCGGGTTTTTCCAAGAGCATTACGCCGTCCATGCGTGTGGGCTTCATCGCCTCGACCCCGGCGCTCATCCAGGCGTTCGCAAAGACCAAGATGACGGCGGGCCTGACGACGCCGGAGATCATGGAGCGCACCGTTCACCACGTGTTGCGGCTGGGCAGACACCGGCTGCATTTGCGGCGTGTGCAGGATCGGCTGCGCCAGGCCCACGACGAATTGTGCGGCGTGATGGACGAGCATGGATTCGAGGTCTTCGCGCGGCCGCAGGCCGGCCTGTTTTTATGGGCAAGGCCTGCGCATGGGGGCTGGCGCGAAAGGGGCACATTGGCCCTGGCGGAACAGGCGTTGAAAGACGGCATCTGGCTGGCGCCGGGGTCGTATTTCCATCCTGAGAATTTGGATGAAGGCTGGATACGATTCAATGTTGCCTATTCACTGCATCCGGCATTGTGG
>CAZONP010000255.1:0-3656 GCA_964581155.1 uncultured Candidimonas sp.
CACCGCACTGGCATGCGCCCCGGCGGGAGTGTCACTGAACAGCCACCCCTTTCGTTTATGCCAACCTTTGCATAAACATAATTATGCACGGCCTGCGATTATGCAAGGTTTTTTTGCTCGCGCCCTCAACGCCTGAAGCAGACTAGGGTTTCAACACATGCTTGCGCATTTCGACTTGCCATAAAAAATCGTGTTTCCTGTGGGTTTCTCACACCACAGGAGCACATTATGTCCACGGATCCATGCCTGGCGACCCTGGTTCGTCAAGATTGGCTCGACGACGGGCCGCTCGATCGTCTCGTTGTGCCGTACATCGAAGCGCTGCGCAGCCAGCGTTATCACGGGCGCACCATTCGCGCCTATGTCGGCTGCCTCGCGCATTTCTCCCATTGGCTGGCGTGTGAGGCCACCGAGTGGTCAGCACCTGATGCGGCTTCGCTCGTTGATCGTTTCTTGCACGATCACCTGCCGACCTGTGCCTGTCCGGCCCCCTGCTATTGCTCGGTCGCGAGTTCGGGGGCAGCGCTGCGCCACCTCCTCAAGTTGTTGCCGGTCAGTCAGTCCGAATTGGTGCGTACAGATCCGGTTACGACTGAGCTGGAACGGTTTGGCGAGTATCTCTCAAACACCTGCGGGCTCGCGCCCGTTACTCGCGACCGGCGTCTCCGCCTCGTCAGTTCCTTTCTCGTTCGGACATTCGGGCCCCAGGAGCCAACGGTGTCGAAGATTTCCAGCGTGCAGTTGGATGAATTCTTCGCGGAACTCAGCACGCACTTGCAACCGTCATCGCTGCGAACGGCATGCGACAGCCTTCGTAGCTACTTTCGTTATCGGGCTCTGCTCGGTGACTCGACTACATCGCTGGCCGCAGCCTTGCCAAGGATCGCGGATTGGCGACGCACTACCTTGCCCAAAGTCCTCTCCGATGCCGAACTTGAATCCTTCTTGGCCACGTTCGATCTCACTGATGCAGTCGGGCTGCGAGATTACGCGATTGCACGCTGCCTGCTTGATCTGGGGCTACGCGGCCATGAGGTGACCTACCTCACACTGGAATCCGTGGACTGGCACCGGGCAACGCTGACGATCAGCGGCACCAAGAGCAAACGTGCGCAGCAATTGCCGCTGCCTGCCGCCACCGGTGAAGCGATTGCGCACTACCTGCGCGAGGGGCGACCGACGCAGAGCCAGAACCGCGCGCTATTCGTACGACATCGCGCACCGTTTGACAAACCTCTGGGCGTGCCGGCGATCCGCAATGCGATGAACCGCGCCTTCGTTCGCGGTGGTCTGCGCGATCGGTTCTGTAATACTCATGTTCTTCGGCGCACGGCGGCCACCCGTTTGCATCGCGCAGGGGCCTCCATCAAGGAGATTGCAGACCTGCTACGCCACCAAAGTCTCGACACGGCTCGCGTTTACACCCGCATCGATCTGGTTCGCCTGCGTGCTGCGGCGTTGCCATGGCCGGGGAGCGCATCATGAGTGCCGCCGTGTCCTGGATCTCGCGAGTCGAGGCGTATCTGGCCTCTCGACGCCGCCAAGGGTTCGCGCTCAGCATAGATGAAACGCAACTTACCTCGTTTGCCCGCTTTGCCGATGAGCTCGGCACGGCAGAGTATCTGAGCGTGGTCCTTGCGATCGAATGGGCCCAGCGTTCTCGTCACCCCAGCCCTCTCACCTGGGGACGTCGAATCGAGGTGCTACGGGGTTTCGCGCGCTACTGCATGCAACTCGACCCGCGCACCGAGATTCCTCCGCAATCGCTCTTCGGTCCAGCTCATCGACGCTTGGTTCCACATATCTATACCGAAGCAGAGCTGATCACACTACTTGAGGTGGCCAAGGACTTGGCGCCACCAGATGGCATGCGACCAGCTACCTGTCAATGTGTCTTTGGACTGCTTGCGAGCTGCGGCCTACGTATTTCCGAAGCGTTGGCGCTGCGCCGCTGCGACGTTGACCTTGATACGGGCGTTCTCCATGTCCGCGAAGCCAAGTTCCATCAGCAGCGTCTGGTGCCGCTGCACCCGAGTGTTTGCGACCGCCTGCGGGCGTATGTCTGCTTGCGTGACGCGCGCTTGCCCAGGCCGGTGTGCGACCGATTCTTTGTGCGGGACGACGGTCACGCGGTTAATCAGGCAGCCATCCGCTACGCACTCCAGACGTTGTGCCGGAAACTGGGTTGGCAGCCTCGTGGCGACTATCCTCACCATCGATTGCACGACTTGCGGCACACCTTCATCGTGCGTGCCGCCCTGCGCTTCTACCAGCAAGGCATTGACGTCGATCGGGCGGTCCTGGCTCTGTCAATCTACGTCGGCCATGCCAAGGTCAGCGATACCTACTGGTATTTCACCGGCATTCCCGAACTGATGGCCATTGCCGCTGAACGCTTCGAGCGTTATGCCGAGGGAGCGCAAAAATGAACACATTGCTAACCGATCCCACCGAATTCGCCGCCTTGCTCCAGCGGTTCTTTGCTGAACGCTTGCTACAGCAAAGGAATGCCAGCCCTGGAACGATTGCAGCCTACCGCGACACCTTCCGGTTGTTGTTCGGCTATGCTGAAAGAGAAAGGGGAATTCCGCCGGCCAAGTTGGCGTTGAACGACTTCGATTCCACGCTGATCCTCGGCTTCCTGAACTACTTGGAAACAGAACGCCACAACACGGTGCGCAGCCGCAACGCACGACTGGCCGCCGTGCGCGCCTTTGCCCGGTATGTCGCGCTGCAGTGTCCACCGGCTTTGCAACTTATGCAGCAGAGCCTGGCGATCCCGATGAAGCGTTTCGAGAAACCCCTCCTCGGATATCTGTGCCGCGACGAGGTCCAAGCGCTCCTCACCGCCCCAGACACCACAACCTGGTGCGGTCTGCGCGATCGGATGATGCTCACCCTGCTCTACAACACAGGCGCTCGCGTCTCTGAAATGATCGGCATCCGGGTCGCTGATGTCACCCTCGCAACCACGTCATCGATATGCCTGCATGGCAAAGGCCGCAAGCAACGAACCGTTCCCCTCTGGAAAGAGACAGCTGCCGAGATCCGACGCTGGGTGGCGTATGCGGACCTGAAAGCCGAACAGCCTCTGGTGCCGACGCGCAAGGGCCTGCCGATGACACGCACCAATGTGGCTGAGCGGCTTGCGCTCGCGGTCCGTGATGCGACAGAACGATGTCCTCAGCTACAGGGTCGCCGCATCTCGCCACACACCTTCAGGCATACGACCGCAATGCATTTACTGCAGGCCGGCGTCGATCTCACCGTCATCGCCCTGTGGCTAGGGCATGAGAGCCCAGTCACGACCCACGGATATGTCGAGGCTGATCTCGCCATGAAGGAGCGAGCGCTGGCCACCATCACACCGCCCGGGGCGAAACGACAACGCTATCGCCCGACCGATGCCCTTCTCAAGTTCCTCGAAAGCCTCTGATATTATGCAAAGCTGAACTCGCGGTCCGCCGCAGAGGACAACACCCGAGATTGAAGGGCTTGCATAATCGCGGACCGTGCATAATTTCGTTTATGCCAACCTTTGCATAAAAGGAAGGGGTGGCTGTTCAGTGACACCCCCGCCGGGGCGCATGCCAGTGCGGTGCTGTACTCGTTGCTGCAGACGGCAAAGGCCAATGATCGCGAACCCTATGCGTGGC
>CAZONP010000256.1:0-3600 GCA_964581155.1 uncultured Candidimonas sp.
TGGGACAACTCCCCAAGGCCTTGCTGCTTATCGTCCTGGGGGTGATCAAGGTGGTATGGCTGGGCGCCTTCCTGGCCACGACGTGGGCGGACCCGGTGTTCGCCAACCCACGGGAATTCCATGCCTTGGATGCGTGGCTCGGGCTGATGGCCTACACCTGGGAGATCTATCTCAACTTTTCGGGCTATACGGATCTGGTGACCGGCCTTGCGCTCCTGCTGGGGTTTGAGTTGCCGATCAATTTTCGCGCACCATACCTAGCCACCAATCTACGTCATTTCTGGCAGCGCTGGCACATCAGCCTGTCGACGTGGATACGCGACTACGTCTACATCCCTTTGGGCGGATCGCAACATGGGTTTACGCGCACTCAAATCAATTTGATGCTGGCGATGGTGCTCTCGGGGCTATGGCACGGCGCAAGCGCCAATTTCCTCGTGTGGGGCGCGATCCACGGCGCGGGTATGGTCGTCTTGAATTGTGGCGACCGTGTATTCGGTCGCGACGCTTTGTCGCGGCGCGCGCCTGTGCTAGCCAATGTCTTGACGTTGATGTATGTGGCACTTGCGTGGGTGTTTTTTCGCAGCCCTACATTTGAGGGGAGCCTGGAGTTCCTGACTGCGCTATTCACCGGATTCAATGTGCCGTTGCAGTTCAACTCGCCCGTGTATTTGCTGCTGATGTGGCTGGTGTTCCGCGTGTATCCCTGGGTTTCGCGCTGGCCGGATCTGCTGGTGGCGGGCCTGCATCGTTTGCATTGGAGCACGCGCCCCGTGGTCATCTCCGCCTTGGCCTGGCTGGGGGTGAGTTTGTCGCCTGCCGGCATACCCAGCTTTATTTACGCCAGCTTCTAGGAAATTGCGTGGGCAGATCCCTTCTCAAATTGCTATATGCTGTGCTGGCGCCGATTTTGGCATTGGTCTGGCTGATGCAATCATCGGTCAATACTTACTGGCAGGAAAGCTACCATCGCGAACCGCTCGCACCTATGCTGCAAGAGACGCGGTGGTGGCAGCTGGGCGGGCAGATCCAGCAGCTCTGGACGGTGCGGCAGGGCGCGTGGACGGAATCGATTGCTGACTTCGATAAAAAATCCATGGCGGCAATCAATCAAGTTTGGTACGCAGATCCGGTCGTCTCCCGGGAAACCCCAGACATCGCCGAAGCCATAGCGTTGGCCCACGCTGAACCCGTCCTCGCCGCCGAGCCCATGCACGCGCCTCCCGCTATCCCCGCCCTGGCGCCTGAACCGACGGCTGAACCGGTTTCTGAACCGACGGCTGAAGTAACGCCCGATCCGCCGGCTGCGCCGACCGAGACTCTCCTTCAAAAGGGCGACAAGGTCTTGTTTGTGGGAGACTCGCTCATGCAGGGTGTGGCTCCGCACGTTCGAAAGGCGCTGTTCAAGCAGTACGGGATAGAAGGAATTGACTTAAGCAAGCAGAGCACGGGACTGGCTTACAGCGGCTTTTTCAATTGGCCGAAAACAGTGGCTGCCACGTTTGTGCAGCACCCGGACCTGAAACTGATGGTGGTATTCCTGGGGCCTAACGACCCCTGGGATTTTCCTTTGAATAAGGGCCAGCCGTATGTGCGCTTCAAGTCGCCGGAGTGGGAGGGCGCTTACCGGGAGCGCATTCAGGCGATGCTGAATACGGCACGGGCGCATGGTGCGCGTGTGGTGTGGCTTGGAGTCCCAACCATGAAAAAGAAAAAACTCAATGAAGGCATGACCTACTTGAATAGCTTATATGAATCCGAAGTCTTGCGCATGGGCGGTTTATTCCTGCCTACCAGTGGCGTCCTGGGTAGCGACGGGCTGGAGTTCGCCGCCTATGCACAAGTCAACAATAAGAAAATTAAGGTCCGCCTAGACGACGGGATTCACTTCACGCTCCCCGGTCAGCGCCTGATTGCGGATACGGTCTTGACCCATATCCGCGTGGCCTCCTCGGAATGAGCCGCCGCATCCTAACGGCCATGGCCCGCGTTACGCTCTCGGCGGGTCTCTGCGCCTTGGTGTCCTGCAGCATGAAGCCGAGTCCGCCGCCGCCTTCGGATCCGCCCCCACCCGCACGTCCCACCTATGAAAAGCCCACACGGCACTCGGGGATCCAGGATTTCGGCGAACCCAACGCCTTACGCCTGGCCCAACGGTTCCGGACAATTCAGGCGCGCGTTGCGCCTGCGCAAGTGCTGAATATTCTTCAGCTGGGCGACTCCCATACCTCGTCGGACACATTTACTTCTGGCCTGCGCCGGGAGCTTCAGCGAGACCTCGGCGACGCCGGTATCGGCTGGCTGACTCCCATGAACGTGCGGGGGCAAAGCCATCAGTTGGTCAAGTTGAAATCCAGGCATTGGCATTTGACGACCAGCCGCGTCGATGACAGCCCCCATTTTCCCTTGGGCGGTTATATTGCGTCGCCCACAAAGGCTGGCGCTCGCCTGGAGGTCGAGCTGCGTCAGCCGGATGCGGCGCGTTATATCGCGACTTTCCTGGTCCGCCCCGCAGCGGCGCTGCCGCCCCTCAAGTTGGTGGATGCCGTCGGCCAAGCCCATGTCCTGACGCCCAACGGACTTATTGATGGCTGGGGGTATGCCAGCGCCGAGGTCCGTTTGCCGTTGACGATAGTGGCTGACGCCAAGGGATCCGCCCAACTGGGCGGGATCTGGCTGACGAAACCCGATTCGCCGGGCGTGCTGGTGTCGCCCATAGGCGCTAACGGTGTGCGCCAGGAGGTCTGGAATAAATGGTCCACCGCTTGGCTGGGGCAGTTGAGCCACATGCAGGCCGACCTGGTGATCCTGGCCTATGGCACCAATGAAGCATTCAATGACAGGCTCGATCCCGATGCCATGGCGCGTGAACTGGCCACGGGCATTCGCCAGGTCAGACAGGCCTTGCCACATGCCGCTGTGTTGATGATTGCCGCTCCCGACGCAATGGTGGCGGCTTCGGATCCGCAACTGCCATGCGCCGAGCGCCGTCCCGTCATGCACGCCGCAGTCAAGCGGGTGCAGCACGAGGTCGCGCAGCAGGAAAAGGTGTTGTATTGGGACTGGGAAACCGCCATGGGCGGCCAATGCCCCATGCTGGAGTGGCAGGAACTAGGGCTGGTCGGCAAGGACTTGGTGCATTTCACCGGTGCCGGCTACAAGGAAAGCGCCCAACGGTTTCACGCCGACCTTATGGAGTTCCTGGCTCGCCAATAAACGTTAGAATCCGTTCTTCTAAATAATTTAGACATGAACGGTAATTAATTGATACGAGCCGAGTGGGCTGACAGATTCCGAGCAACGCGTTTGGCAGGCGCTACGCTTCTGGCGTTGGTCATGGTCGCGGAGCTGGGCCTGACGTGGGCGGCCGGCAAGTCCGGTCATATCGGCGTGAGCTATTCCGGCCAGATCGCCGGCCGGACTCGTGATCATAGTGTGCAGGCCAATTGGCGATGGGCGTTCTAACGTAGTTGCTTCTCTTGTTGGCGTGATGGTTGTACGCTAGATGTTCATAGCGAACAACGCGTAAACAAACGCGTGCCATTTCCCACCAACAAAGGAGAGCATCATGAACGACAGCACCACGGATATTACGCGGCG
>CAZONP010000257.1:0-1169 GCA_964581155.1 uncultured Candidimonas sp.
GCGATACTGCGGACGCTGTTTAGAAGCTGAATCGGACATGATGGCCTCGAGGTTAACAAACAAATTATTGCAAAACGCTATTGGTATTTTCGCCGATTTCGGCGGACTGGATCAAATCAGGTAAAAAAATCTAGTTCAAAGAGTTTCGGTAATGGAACCGGTTTGTAAGGTAAAGACCGCGCCGCAACTCCATTGGCCGGTCACCATAAGTAAACGATACCCGCTCGACTTGCAGCAACGGGCTTTCTGGCGCCACTTTCAACAACTCAGCCTGCGCTTCGGTGGCACCCACTGCCTTGATTTTTTCTTCGGCCCGAACCATGCTGACCCCGTATTCTGACTCAAAAAAGGCATAAAGCGGGCCCCGATAACGGGTCAGCAGCTCGGTAGTCAAGCCTTTAAACACCGTTCCGGGCAACCAGATATCGTCAAGAATGGTGGGCTCGTTGCCAAAAGATAGCATTCGGCGCACATTAACCACACTATCGGCACCGGCAAGATCAAGCAAGCGAGCCACATCGACCGGCGCCTTTACCCGACGGCAGTCGATGATCTGACTGCTTGAAGGCGTTGGCTGACCCGAGTCGGGGGTAAGACGCAAAAACCGGAACCTGACCTTGGCTTCATGGTGTGTTGCTACAAACGTACCCTTGCCCTGCCGACGAATAAGCAGATTATCGGCAGCCAGCTCGTCGATAGCTTTGCGAACCGTGCCCTGACTGACATTAAAACGCGCGGCAAGCTCGAACTCGCTGGGAATGACCTCACCAGGCTTCCATTCGCCTTGATCAAGACTTTGCAGCAGCAAAGCCTTGATTTGCTGATACAACGGGCTGTACGCCGCGCCTGTTGGGGCGCGCTCGGATTCAGCAGGTGTATCGGCAGGGTGATCAGACATAGAAACGACAAGAAGCACAGTTTTAAAAAACGCCCGCCATTCTCGCACGGTTCGACTCGAATGTCTAACACTCTTCTGTCTTATATAAGATATAAGATGTTTGACTACAAGGGCAATTTCAACTAACCTTCAAACCCATTAAACTGTTATTTTCCCGACCTCTTTTTACACTTACCGGAGATTGTTCATGTCCAAACCCGCCATGCGTGTCGCCGTCACTGGCGCAGCCGGTCAAATTGGTTACGCCCTGTTGTTCCGTATTGCTTCTGGC
>CAZONP010000257.1:1179-3588 GCA_964581155.1 uncultured Candidimonas sp.
ATCCGCTGTGCCTTACTAAGCACGTCTATCGCTTTCTGCAGCTGCTCGAAATCCCCGACGAGAAAGCACAAAAAGCATTGAAAGGCGTCATGATGGAACTGGATGACTGCGCATTCCCGCTGCTCCAGGGCATGACTGCGCATAGTGACCCTCGTGAAGCTTTCAAAGACGCCGAAGTTGCACTTCTGGTCGGTTCGCGCCCCCGTGGCCCCGGCATGGAACGCAAAGATCTGCTGAAAGTTAACGCAGAAATTTTCAAGGTTCAGGGCAAGGCACTGAACGACGTAGCCAGCCGTGACGTTAAAGTTTTGGTCGTGGGCAACCCTGCCAACACCAATGCTTACATCGCCATGAAGTCGGCACCCGACCTGCCCGCTAAGAACTTCACCGCCATGCTTCGCCTGGACCACAACCGCGCGCTGTCGCAATTAGCCGACAAATCGGGCAAGAAAGTCGCCGATATCGAAAGCCTAATTGTTTGGGGCAACCACTCGCCCACAATGTACCCCGATATCCGCTTCGCAACAGCTAACGGCGACAAGGTCGCTGAAGTTATCAACGACGACGCCTGGAACCGTGACACTTTCATCCCCACCGTGGGCAAACGTGGCGCAGCCATCATTGAAGCCCGCGGCCTGTCCTCGGCCGCTTCCGCAGCCAACGCAGCCATCGACCACGTACGTGACTGGGTCTTGGGCTCGAACGGTAAGTGGGTCACCATGGGCGTGCCGTCCGATGGTTCCTACGGCATTCCCGAAGGGATCATTTATGGCGTCCCTGTAACCACCGCCAATGGCGAATATACCCGCGTCGAAGGCCTGGAGATCGATGCCTTCTCGCGCGAACGCATGGATTTCACCCTGCAGGAGCTGCTCGAAGAGCGTGAAGGCGTGCAAGACTTGCTGAAGTAACCACCCGACAAGGCCCGGCAAATCGGGCCTTGTTTCCATGGGAACCCAATTCCATCCCGACACCGGCCCATGCGGCCATTTCCGGAGACATCCATGACCCGTCCCGCCTCTCCCGGCGCCCTGTTTCGCCAGGCGCTAAAAGAAGAGCAACCACTCCAAATCATGGGGGCGATCAACGCCAACCATGCATTGCTGGCAAAACGCGCTGGTTACCGCGCTATCTATCTATCCGGTGGCGGCGTCGCCGCCGGCTCGCTGGGCCTGCCTGACCTGGGTATCAATACCCTGGACGACGTCCTGACCGATATTCGCCGCATTACCGATGTATGCGACGTCCCCCTGGTGGTCGATATCGACACCGGTTTCGGGCCGTCGGCATTCAACATTGCCCGCAGTGTAAAAAGCCTTATCAAGTTCGGCGCCGCCGCCTGCCACATTGAAGACCAGGTCGGTGCCAAGCGTTGCGGCCATCGTCCCGGCAAGGAAATCGTCGGCACTCAGGAAATGGCCGATCGTGTCAAGGCAGCAGTAGACTCCCGCACTGACAGCGACTTCTTCATCATTGCACGTACCGACGCCATTGCCGTCAACGGCGTCGACGCCGCACTCGAGCGGGCCATAGCCTGCGTGGAAGCCGGGGCGGACGCCATCTTCGCGGAAGCTTCGTACGACTTGGCCACCTACGAACGGTTCACCAAAGCGTTGAACGTTCCCGTCCTGGCCAACATCACCGAATTCGGTCAAACCCCCTTGTTCTCAGTCGAAGAACTGGGCGGTGTGGGCGTCGGCATGGTGTTGTATCCTTTGTCTGCATTCCGCGCCATGAACAAGGCGGCCGAAACGGTATACACGGCCATACGTCGTGACGGGCATCAAAAGAGCGTGATCGACATGATGCAAACCCGCGACGAGCTCTACGACCGCATCGGCTATCACGAATTCGAATCCAAACTTGATGCCTTGTTCCAACAAGGCAAATCCAAATAAACATCCAGGAGTTCAGGCATGGCCAATAAAGAAACAACAGAAACCAAACCCGTTGCTAAACCCAAGAAGTCCGTCGCCCTGTCGGGCGTCATTGCTGGCAACACGGCGCTCTGCACGGTAGGACGCAGCGGCAACGATTTGCACTACCGCGGTTACGACATCCTGGATATCGCGGAAACCTGCGAATTCGAAGAAGTGGCTCACTTGCTGGTGCACGGCAAGTTGCCCACCAAGCCCGAACTCAAGTCCTATAAGGAAAAGCTGCGCAGCCTGCGTGGTCTGCCCGCTGCGTTGCAAGTCGCGCTGGAAGCCCTGCCCGCCTCCAGCCATCCCATGGATGTCATGCGCACAGCCGTTTCCGTGCTGGGTTGCGTGCTGCCCGAAAAAGACGATCACAATACGCCGGACGCGCGCGACATCGCGGACCGGTTGATGGCCAACCTTGGCTCCGCCCTGCTCTATTGGTATCACTTCAGCCAGAACGGCGTCATGATCGACGTCCAGACGGACG
>CAZONP010000258.1:0-3583 GCA_964581155.1 uncultured Candidimonas sp.
GAGGCCGCCGGTAGCGCAGTCGATCCAGCGACAAGCGCTGTTGCCATGGCCGCCGACCGCAGCGCGTTGAAGACAGGTCGCATGAGTTTTCACTTTCAATCAATTTGTAAGAATCCGTATGGTACGCAGAGAAAGTTATAGCTCAAACAACCTTTTTCATCCGTACTTATGATTGAAAGTAATGAGCAGCTTTACAGGTAACCGTCATTGGCCTTGCTGTTGGTCAGCATATAGCCCAGACCGTGAACGGTAAGGATCTGGACGGTGCAACCGCGCAGTCGTTGACGCAAGCGGGATATCAGTACATCGACCGTACGGTCCCCGTATACCCAGTCGCGATTGAATATGGCTTGACTGATCTGCATCCGGTCCAGTGGATGTTCAAGGTTTTGGATCATGCAGGCCAGCAAGCGCGTTTTGGCAGGGGACAGGACTTCGGTTCTTCCGCAGAGCCATAGTCGGCGCGTCAACGTATTCAGTTTTAGAACGTTGGCGATCTCCAAGATGGTATTCACGGCGCTCTCGCGTCCCGCCGTAATATGTTTCTCGATGCGGGCGCGCAGCACGAGCTGTTCGACGGGCTTGCACACATAGTCCATGGCGCCCATTCCCAAGCCAAGGGCCTGGTCATTGGGTGAGGACAAAGCCGAAAGAATAATGAAAGGCGTTTTGGATTTACTCTGGATTTCGGGTATGAGCAATAAACCGTCGGTGTCCGGCAGCCAGCGATCAAGAATGACCAAATCAAATGGACGTGAGCTCAGCATTGCACGCCCGGTTTCTCCGCAAGCCGCACAGCTGAAGTGATGGCCCATTTGAATGACAATGTCTTCAACCATGTATCGGATTAATGCGTCGTCATCGATCAGAAGAATGTTGGCGGGAGTCGTCATTGCGCCGCTGCCGTTTCATGGAGCCAGTCGGATGGCAGTGTGCAGGCCAGGAGTGCGTTGTGTGCCAAGGCGCGGCCGGGAGGATCGGCAGCCGCATCGGTGTGCGCCCATTCGACTTGCTTCAGTGCGTCGGCCGTTGATTTCAAGCCGAAGATGGCGGCGCCGCTGGAAAGCTTGTGCGCGCGTATGGCAATGTCTTTGTCCTGCTTCTCTGTGCGGGCGGCAAGCACAATCGAGTGAAGCTCGAGCCACTGTTGCGAAAATACCCCTGCCATCTTGCGTTGTGCATCCGATGACACGCCAGCCAGCATATTCACAGGCCTTCTGGGCTCTGTTTCATTGCGGATGGCCTGCGCCAGAGACGTCGTGTCCAGCGGCTTTTCCAGCAGTGCGGTGAATAGGCGGGCGTCTTCGGGAAATTGCCTGACCCATTCCACATTGGCGCTGAGCAGGAAAACAGGAGTGGCATGGTGCGCGGGATCGCGCCGCAAATACCGGGCAAAATCCGCGCCGCAGCCGTTAGTCAGTTGATAGTCGATGATGAACACTTTGTAAGAGCCAGGGTCCGCTTGGAGAAGTGCGTACGCCTGATCAAGGGTATAGGCGTGGTCTACCGTCAGGCCGATTCGTTGCAGCATGGCCATGGTAACCATGGCATTGATCGGGTCGTCATCGATCAGCAAACATTCCAAGTCCAGGCGTTCGTTGGCGGGAGCCTTATGTGTGGATGGCTGTGCCAGTCCGGGGGGAATACGCAGCGGTAGACGCAGTTCAATGACGGCTCCGTCCTGGCTGTGCAATGCGGCAATACTTCCCTCCAGAGCACGGGTCATGCGTTGGGCTATGGCTAGTCCAAGGCCGGCCCCATTTCGTCCGGTGCGTCGCGGACGCAGTTCCGTTCGTGGATGGGTGAGCGCATCGCGAATATCTTCTGGCAGGCCAGGTCCGTGATCGGAAATTTGAAAGACCAGGTGCGCCGATTCGGCATGCACACTGATTTCCACGCCGCGTCCGTCGTCATGGCGCAGGGCATTGCGCAACAGATTATTCAGGATCTGGTGTGTCATGGACCAGTCCAGCAAAACCCGTTGGGGCACATCGGGCGAGATTTTCAGACGCAGCGGCACGTTCTGCTGACGCGCATAAATTTCCTTGATGCGCAGCAAGTCGCAAAGCGAGTCGCCAAGATCAATTGTAACGGGACAGGGCTGTGGTGCCTGGTGCTCGAAGCGCGAGAAATTCAGTACATTATCCAGTGTCGCATTCAGAGAGCGAGCCGAAATTTCCAGTAGATTGATCAGCGTACCCACGTCTTCGGGACTGGCATCCTTCACCAGCCCGGCCGCGCCAAGTACACTATGCAAGGGAGCACGGATTTCGTGTGACATGGCGGCAAGAAACAGCGTCATGGCGCGCTCCGCTTCCAGAGATCTTTGCGTGGCCAAGTGGTGCTCCGTCACGTCGTGCATCAGGATGATGTGCCAATTCTCGAGTTTCTCCACCGTGTCTTCAATGTTGCGGACAAGAATGTCAAAGCAGCGTTTTCCATGAAGCGTCTGCATCCAGATGGCGTGGCATGGGCGGTCTGGGGAAGCGAGGATCTCATCGACAATGTGCTGGAGTTCGATGCGGTGGGGTTGAAGGGCTCGGCGATAGGTCAGCGCACCTGCTTCTGAAGGATCCACGAACGCGTGTAATGCAGCCTGGTTGGCCGTGATCAACCCGCCATTCTCGTCGGTGATGAACACCGGGTTGCGTAGGCTCTCCACAGCGGCGAAATACTGGTCGCGTTCCCGGGCCAGGCGACGCAGACTCTCCTTGAACGCACCGTCCTTGGGCTTGCGGGATTCCCAGGGCTCCAGTGACGCCAATTCCGCCTTATCGAAGAATGTATTCAAGTTCGCCATGAAAGCATCGGGGCTGTGCAGCGAGTGCAATAAAGGCGTGCCTGTCTGCGAAGGCGTGCCTGTCTGCGGTATGGCCTGAAGCTGGGCGGCGAAATGATTTAAGTAAACCCGTCGAAACAGCTTGAGCAGCCCGTTGTACAGTTCCAGCGGCACGCCAACATCGTGGTGACGCAACGCGGTATCACGCAAATCTTGGAAGTGCGGGTTGAGGCAATACGAATGCCGTCCATCGATGTTGTCCTGGCGAATAGGGTCTGAAAGATACGATGTCAGGCACTGATTAATGCATTCCGCCGCCGCTGTCCAGGCACTGCGCATAGAACTGGTTTGGTCGGCATAGCCATTTTCCCGCGCAAGCCGCAGGATCACATCGACCAGAGCGTCGCAGTCTGCATGAAGAATGGCTTGCAGGTGAATGGCAGGCCACACCAGAGGCGTATGTCCCATTGAACGGATTGGCATTTGAAGTCTCCATTACCTTGGTGCCGATGGAAATGGACCTGCAGTACTGTAAGGATTAATCTCTAAAGTTTGCTTAACGTTTACATTGTACTTACAAAGCTGCTGCGTCGTAACGTGTTGCAATAACTAGAATGCCTCTTGACAGTTGGCGCAATGCCGACGTAACGGAGGCATGCAATATGGCAATAGATCGCAAAAAGCTGTACAAACTATCGGGGGGTGCGGTACTGGGGGGCCTGCTCGGTTTCGTGGTACTAACGTCTCCATGGACCTGGTCCATGATGAATCCGGCCTCTACGTTGCCCGACCTGAGCGACGCGA
>CAZONP010000259.1:0-3553 GCA_964581155.1 uncultured Candidimonas sp.
GCTCCATGCGCTGCACTACCACCAAGTGGACGTACAAGAAATCCAGCGCAGCATGCAAGGCAAGTCTGAGCCCCTGCTTGAAAAAATCCTGACCATACCGGTTGCCGCCGACACCAATTGGTCCGCCGCCGAAATACAGGAAGAGCTCGACAACAATGCCCAAGGCATCCTGGGCTACGTCGTGCGCTGGATCGATCAGGGCATAGGCTGCTCGAAAGTACCCGACATCCACAACGTGGGCTTGATGGAAGACCGCGCCACCCTGCGTATTTCCAGCCAGCACATGGCCAACTGGCTATATCACGGCGTGGTCAGCAAAGAGCAAATCACCGAAACCATGCAGCGCATGGCTGCGGTTGTGGACTCTCAAAACGCGGGGGATCCGTTCTACCGCCCGATGGCCGGCAACTTCAATACGTCGGCCGCGTACCAGGCCGCGTGCGACCTGGTATTCAAGGGCCGTGAACAACCCAATGGGTATACCGAGCCGTTGCTGCACAAGTGGCGCCAAACGGTCAAGGCGAAGTAAACGGCGTTCGCCGCAACGCACACGTTCTCGGGGCCATAAGAATCTCTTCTTATGGCCCCGTGAACGTTGAAAGCGGGCCTTAGCCGCGCACCGCGCCGATAACGTCGTCCAGCCGCGAAAGCAACAAGTCGATCTCGTTGACAGTAACATTCAACGCGGGCATGAAGCGCAGCAGGTTCGGCCTGGGCGCGTTCAACAACATGCCTTCGCCGGGCCAGTCGCGCGCGGCGTCGACGATGGCGCCGCCATCGTCCCGATCCAGCAGCAAGGCGCGCAGCAAACCGTTGCCGCGCTCACCCCTCATGCCCCAGCGCGCCGACAAGGCAAGCAAGCCCTCGGACAACTGGGCAGCCCGCGCATTCACCGATTCCAGGAAGCCAGGCGCCGTCAAGGCGTCGAAAACCGCCACGCCCGCCGCCGTCATGAGTGGGTTGCCGTTATAGGTGCCGCCCTGATCGCCGTGCTGGAAGCAGGCCACCGCTTCGCGCGCGCACATGGCAGCCAACGGCACACCGCCGCCTATGCCTTTGCCCAGGGTCATGATGTCGGGCGTGATGCCCGACAACTCATAGGCGAAGAGCGTGCCGCAGCGGCCCATGCCTGTCTGCACCTCGTCGACGATTAGCAGCAGGCCGTTGTCGTCCGCCAGGCGGCGCAGCCCCGTCATGAAATCCCGCGTGGCGGGAATGACCCCGGCCTCGCCCTGCACCGGCTCCAGCATGATGGCCACCGTCTGGTCGTCGATCAGTGCACGCACCGACTCCAGGTCGTTTAGCTGGGCCTTTGGAAAACCGTCGACCTGCGGCGCGAACAGGGTGTCCCAACCCGGCTTGCCCGATGCCGACATGGTGGCCAGCGTGCGGCCATGAAAACTGTGATCGAAGGTAATGATCTTGAACGCGCCTTTGCGATGCAGCTGGCCCCACTTGCGCGCCAGCTTGATGGCGCCTTCATTGGCTTCGGCCCCACTATTGGCGAAGAACACCCGATCGAAGCACGAAGCGCTCGTCAGGCGCTTGGCCAATTCCATGGAGGGCACGTTGTAGAACGCCGGCGACGGATTGATCAGCCGCCCCGCCTGCTCGTTGATGGCTTGCACGAGCACTGCGGGACAATGCCCCAGGCTATTCACCGCCCAGCCCTGCACAAAGTCCAGATAGCGTTTGCCCGTGTGGTCTTCCAGCCACGAGCCTTCGCCGCGCACGAAGACGAGCTCTGGGCGCTGGGTGATTTCCATAAGCGCACTTACGCCCGACCGATCAAATTCCATGTTGGCATCCTTCATACGGAAGAGAAAAAGGTAATCGCAGCAATACGCTGCAAGCAGCGAAGTTTACCGCAGCGCTTTCGCGGGCTTGCGGACTATTTGCCACAGTTGCAGCCCGAAGACATTGAGCACTAGCCCGAACAAGACCACCGCGCCCCCGATCCATTGGGTAATGGATAGAAGTTCACCCAGAAGCCAGGCGGAGGAGATCAGGCCGATCACCGGCACCAGCAGGCTGAGTGGCGCGACTTTGCTGGCCGGGTGGCGGCTAAGCAGGCGACCCCACAACACGTAGCCGACGACGGTGGCCACCACCGCCAGGTAAAAAACCGCAAGGACGCCGACATAGCTGATATTGGCCAGGCTTTCCTTCATGAGCTGCGGCCCTTCGAACAGCCAAGACAACGCCAGAAACGGCAAGGGAGGAACCAGCGCGCCCCAGATCACGAGGCCTACCATGTCGATCTTCCCCGCGCCCTTGATGACGATATTGCCTGAAGCCCAACTCAAGGCGGCCAGCAGTGTTAAGGCCAAGCCTAACAGCGGCACGGCGGCCGGTCCCGTACCCTGGCCAACCAGCACCAATCCGACCACGGCGACCGACATGCCCAGTATCTGGTGTGCATGCACGCGCTCACGCAGGAACACGGCTGCGATCAATATCGTGAAGAAGGCTTGGGACTGCAATACCAGGGATGCCAGACCGGCCGGCATGCCCACGTACATGGCGGTGAACAGGAAGGAAAACTGGCCCACACTGATTGTGAGTCCGTACAGCACTATGATGCGCCAAGGCAGGTTTGGGCGCTTGACGAAGAAAACGGCTGGGAACGCCACGAGCATGAAGCGCAAGGCGCCCAGCAGCAACGGCGGAATTTCGCTAAGGCCATACTTGATGACAACAAAGTTCGAGCCCCACGCCACAATGACGACCAGTGCAGCCAGCCAGTCTTTCAGTGGCATGATGTTTTCCCTAACCCCGATGGATTTGCGCAAGCGCTATTATGCGCTCCATGAACGTCACTATTCTCAGCCTGCATTGCTATCCCGTCAAATCGTGCGCCGGCATCGCACACAACCAGGCCAGTCTCAGCGCAGCAGGGCTGAAGTTCGACCGCCAATGGGTGGTGGTCGATGGCAACGGGCGCTTCATGACGCAGCGCACACGGCCCAGGCTCGCATTGATACAACCTTCCCTTGAAGACGGAAACCTTACGCTCAACGCGCCAGGCATGCCGCCGATGCATGTAGCCAAGCCGCAGGATGACGTCGCGCCGCGGGCGGTCCCGGTGCGCATCTTCAGTAGCGACACGCTGGGGGCCGACGAAGGAGACGCCGTCGCACAGTGGCTCAGCGCCTTCCTGGAAACGCCTTGCCGCCTGCTACGCCTGCACCCCCATGCCGCACGGGTGGCAAGCCCGGAACATGTCGACGCGTGGCGCGCGGCGCATGACGACTGGGCGCCCGGCTTTCCGGCACAGCATGAATTCGGCTTCGCCGATGGCTTCCCGTTCCTGGTGACGAACCAGGCGTCGTTGGACGAACTGAACGAGCAGTTGCGCGCGAAGGGAGAACCGCCGGTCCCCATGAACCGCTTCCGTCCGAACATCGTGCTTCAGGGCTTGCATGCGTACGAAGAGGACATGCTGGCCGGTCTTGGCGTAGGCGCCATGCGCTTTGCGGTGGTCAAGCCTTGTGGACGGTGTCCCGTTCCGAGTATTGACCAGGATACGGCCGTCGTGACTAAAGAGCCCGGC
>CAZONP010000260.1:0-3538 GCA_964581155.1 uncultured Candidimonas sp.
GCATGTTGAATATCTCCGTGTGCCGTGTAACAAAATAGATCTAAAATATGAGGCCGAATGGAGGATACTCGAGATCGAGCGTTTCGTCGCTAAGGAATTGCCCCCGCACGTGGCCTGCAGGGGACTATTCCCCGCGTCATGGCATCGCACGGAAGATAATTATGTTGCATCGCAGCAAATAGTGCTTGACATGGATTGTGAACGGACTAAAATGTAGTTTGTGCGATGCAGCATGGAAGGTTTTCACGAGTCAGGTGATTTGCTTAGCCTTCTTTATTTTACGCATGGACCTCCACGTTCAATAACTGCGAACCCATATATAAGGAATCATCATGAGCGCTATCCCCCAGCAAGTATTCACCAACCAGAAAGCCACGCTAGACAACTTTCTTGCCCTCCAAGGCACATTCTTCGGTGGCTTTGAAAAGTTGGTCGACCTGAACCTGAAAGTCATCAAGGCCACAATGGACGAACTTGCACAGAAATCGCAGCAAGCCATTGAAGTCAAAGACGCCCAGGAAGCATTGGCCTTCACCACAACTTTGGTCCAGCCCAGTGCTGAAAAAGCCTTGGCATACAGCAAGCACGTATACGACATCATGTCGGGCGTGCAAGTGGATTTGTCCAAGATGTCCGAAGAGCAAATCGCTCAGAGCCAACAACAAGTTTCGGAAGTCATCGACCAGATTTCAAAGAACGCCCCCACGGGTTCGGAAGGTGCAGTCGCCTTGTTGAAATCGTCGTTGGCAACGGCCAACAGTGCGTACGAATCAGTCGCGAAAGCAGCTCGTCAAGCTGCCGATGCCGCTGAATCGAACATCACCGCCGCAACCAATGCCAGCTTCCAGGCCGCAACCGATGCAGCTGAAGCCGCCAAGTCGTCGGCTCCTCGCGCCCGTCGCTCGGCAGCCTAATAGGCCGTCTGCTCCGGCAGACTGAAAAAACCCTCGCAGAGAATTCTGCGAGGGTTTTTTTTTCAGCGCAGCGCGCGCACACATTCGCCGACCAAGGCTGGTCCACGATAAATCAGGCCCGTATAAAGCTGCACGGCATTCGCACCTGCGGCTATTTTTTCCTGAGCCTGCTTTCCCGACATAATGCCCCCGACACCAATGATGGCGAAGGACTGCCCCAGTCGTTCGCGTAGCCGGGCAATAACGGCCAACGACAACGCATGGACGGGCGGGCCGGACAAGCCGCCTTGTTCGGCGGCATGCGGCAACCCCTGCACGGCTGTGCGCGACAGAGTGGTATTGGTGGCGATCACGCCATCGACGCCGTAACGCGGTAGCAGGTCGGCAATGCTGTCCACTTGTTCGGTACTTAGGTCGGGAGCGATCTTCACCACCATGGGTACCGCACGACCATGTTGGTCGGCCAGCGCCTTGCGCTCTTCCTGCAGGGCGTGCAATAGAGCGCCGAGTTCGTCGTGTCCTTGCAAGGCGCGTAAGTTTTGCGTGTTCGGTGAGGAAATATTTACCGTAACGTAGTCGGCGTGGGCATAGACGCCTGCGAGACCCGCCCGATAGTCGTCCGCAGCGCGGTCCATAGGCGTTGCCGCATTCTTGCCAATATTCAGGCCCAGTATGCCGCCTTGCTTGCGCCATTGGCTTTGTTGCACATTTGCGATGAACGCCGCCAGTCCCTGGTTATTGAAGCCCAGTCGGTTGATCAGCGCTTGTGCGCGAGGAAGACGGAACATGCGCGGCTGCGGATTGCCGGGTTGCGGTTGGGGTGTAACCGTGCCAACCTCAACAAAACCGAAGCCCAGATTGCCCAGGGCGTCGATGTGAGCGCCATTCTTGTCGAGTCCAGCTGCTAACCCTACAGGGTTGCGAAAAGACAAACCCATTAACGTGCATGGCAGTTGCAATTCGTTTGCCAGCAGTCCGCGCGTGATTCGGCAGTCGTAGGCTTTCTGCAGCGACGCCAGGGTCAGATCGTGGGCTTTTTCGGCATCGAGCGAAAAAAGTGCCGTGCGGGCCAATGGATAAGCATTGAATAAGAGTGACATAGCCGGGAACTGTGGAGATTACGCCGATACCGGCTTGGTCCAGATGCCGTCTTGCAGGATCTGGTGTGGGGTGTACTGTGACTTATACGCCATTTTACGACTTTCTCTTATCCAGTAGCCCAGGTAAACCCATGGCAGCCCCACGTGGCGGCATTGATCTATTTGCCATAACACTCCGTAGGTTCCCAGGCTGCCGGGAATGTCGGGATCAAAAAACGTATAGACCGCCGATAATCCGGTTTCGAGAATGTCAATGACCGACACCATGCACAGTTGCCCTGTCGGTAGCCGGAACTCGATCAAGCGCGAGTCGACGCGGCTGGTCAGCAGGAATTGTTTGTATTGTGTCTGGCTATCTTCGTCCATGCCAGCACCTGGATGCCGTGTGGACTGATACCGCTGATACAAAGCAAAGTGGTCTTTATCCCACTGCAACTGCTTGACGCTAGTTTCCAATTCCGAATGACGGTTCCAGACCTTGCGCTGCGTGCGGCTTGGGATGAACCGCTGGGCGTCGACGCGAATGGGCAGGCACGCCTGGCACGTGTCGCAGTGCGGCCGGTAGGTGAACAGGCCGCTACGCCGAAAGCCTTGTTCGACCAACTGAGAGTAGGTGGTGGTATCGATAAGGTGAGTGGGCGCGGCCACCTGGGATCTGGCATCGAGGCCGGGCAGGTAGCTGCACGGATACGCCGCTGTGGAGTAGAACTGCAAGGTCTTGAAGGTCTGCTCTGTGGGGTGGCTCATGACTTCACTCGATGGGGCTACCCGGTCATTATGGCGTTATAGGTATGCCGCGCGCAAGCCTGCCCTCTTGAATCAGTTGTCCCTTGGGCCATGGCGGCACCGGCGTGTTCAACGCGCGGCCAAGCAGGTCAAGAAAGCGGCATCGGCTTACCGGCGAGGCGCCCAGGCTGGCCAGGTGGCTAGTGTGCTGCTGGCAATCCATATGTTGCACGCCCCGCGCCAGCAATAGCCTGACCAAATATGCCAGTGCGATCTTGCTGGCATTGCTGCGGCGGCTGAACATGGATTCGCCAAAAAAGAACCCGCCGAGATTGACGCCATAAATGCCGCCGACGAGCTCCCCGTCCATCCAGGTTTCGACGCTATGCGCGACGCCCGCGTGGTGCCAGGCAAGATAGGCCGCTTGCATTTCCGGCGATATCCAGGTTTCGGCCTGGCCTTTGCGGGGAGCGGCGCACCCGGCGATGACGTCGGCGAAGGCCGTGTCGGTCGTGATGAGAATCCGGGCATCGGTTTTCTGCTCCGCACGCGCGATTTGCCGCAATTTCTTGGCCAGCGAATGCGAAACCTTGAAGTCCGCGCAGGCCAGGAGCATGCGTGGGTCCGGACTCCACCACAATACCGGATCGCCGGGATTGAACCAGGGAAAGATGCCTTTGGCGTAAGCCTCGGTAAGCCGTTCAAGCGTCAGGGACCCGCCGGCGGCAAGCAGGCCTTCGGGCGATGCATGAATGGGTGAGGGCAGGGGCGTGGAGTCATCCAGCCAGATCAATCCGG